>NZ_QTLF01000024.1:0-53773 GCF_003434395.1 Bacteroides sp. AM23-12 | reverse complement strand
GCCTTGCTCCAACCTTTGTTAACCTTAAATCTAATACTATGAAAAACACATTGCAAAGATACGGACTTCTGCGAACTTTGCAAATTATCCAAGAAAAATAGTATGTTTTATAACATTGATTAAGAATTTGAATTCTCGATTCTATTTTTATTAAGAGATTTCCTGATCTTATCTCTTGTTCCTAGTGAGTAGCTGCATACCATGCTGTTTCTTCTTTTTTTGAGGCCAGCGAGTGCGTACTGGGATCGGAGATTGTAATACCGGAGAAGGTATTGATTTTCACTTCTCCTCTGCTCATCGAATAGAAATATTCTGTATTTCTTTTGAATGGCACCGTACGATTGAGCTGTTCGTTGAATCGTGCCACTAGAGTTTCATCAGGGCATAATTTTGAAACATAGTCACCATAGTCAAAGAAGATAACCGGATAATATCCGTCCAGTCTCTGTAAAGAACTGGTTAGTGAAGGATCAAAAGTATATCGATGATTAATTTCTTTCATAATAGTTGCCAGGTTATCAAGTTCTGAGCAATCAGTGATAGCGATTGTTCCGCAGGGTGTGCTATAAGTGGAATAAAAAGAGTAAAAACCGTCACAGATACCGGCATAATCTACTTTCCCAATTAGATACTGACCTATCTCGGCGTATGGCATACCATACGCCATCACTTCACTTGTAGATCCTATCAGATAATCAGTCACATCTTTGAGAGCGTAGGCTACTTCAATGCTTGACATATAGCAGTCGTCAAAGAGTATATATTCCATTTTAAGTCCGGCATTGGATATTCCTTTGGCAAGTGTGGTTATATCAGTCTGATATTGGGCATTTAATCCTCCGAAGTAGCGTGTCATTGGTACATTTTCGTATTCCCAGTGCATTTTGGTACGAAGACCGCTACGTGATTTAGAATTTGATACGGGTATCCATCCCATGCCATGACAGCCGATAACCATCGAATAGCGTTTGGTGGGAGAGTAGCGTTGCACATCATTTAGGATGGATGTGATACCTTCTGCTGTGGTATATGCAGGATCTGTATAGTTCTTTAGAGTTTTATGCACACTCTTGCCATTCTCATAAGCGAGTTCAAAAAGAGTGGCTTTCGTTGCTGTGGTACACATGAAAATGATTATCCGTTCATCCTTCAAGATATTCTTTTCAACTACACTTTCAAGGTCGCTGATGTTCTGATAGAAATTGGATGTGAGATTATCAGACCAGGGGAGATACATGAATACCGTTTGTTCTGTAGGTACCGGAACTGGCTCTTCCTTTTCGCACGAAGTCATGCCAAAAGAAAGGAATAGTACGATGATAACTGATTTAATCAAATGGTGATATTTCCGCTCTGTCTTCATTGTTTTGTCAGGATTAAAGTTACTTCTTGATATATAACGTAAAAAGAGCACTTTTTGATTTATATATTCAGAATATAATCTGAATGTATCCTTTTCAAGTGTTACTGCAAATCTACTGAAAAATAATGTAATTCTACTATATACGAAAGTCCAATAGCTCACGTATGGACATAAAAAAAGGAGCAACGCCTTGCTCCAACCTTTGTTAACCTTAAATCTAATACTATGAAAAACACATTGCAAAGATACGGACTTCTGTGAACTTTGCAAATTATCCAAGAAAAATAGTATGTTTTATAACATTGATTAAGAATTTGAATTCTTAATTCTATTTTTATTAAGAGAAAAGTCAGTTAGGCATCTTGAAATCATTCGGCAAACAACCGGTGATCTTCTTAAACAGGCGGCTGAAATATTGCGGATTCCGGAAACCGAGTTCCTGCGCTATCTGGCTGAGTGTTTTATCTGTATTTATCAACCACTCTTTAGCTATCTCGAAACGCTTGAACTGAAGATATTCTTTGTACGATTTCCCCGTTTCATATTCCAGCAAATCATTGAAATATGCGGGAGAAAGACGAAGTACTCTGACGCACTCCTCAATAGTGGGAAGATCGGAGGACTGACTTTGTATAGTATTGAAATGATCATCCAAAAGACGGTCAAACCGTTCGATAATCTTTTTGTTAGCCTCATTGCGTGTGATGAACTGGCGTTCGTAGAAGCGTTCGCAATAATCAAGCAGTAGTTCGATGTATTTGGAAATGATCTTCTGACTATAGCAGTCGATACAGCGTTGCAATTCTTCATTTATTTTATCCAGAAGTTCTAGTATGACCTGCTTTTCACGTAATGAAACATGCAGTGCTTCTTCGGGACGATAAGAGAAGAAAGTATAGTCACGAATGTTCGCTCCAAGCACAGTGCCGCAGATCAAGTCGGGATGAAACGCCAGTATCCATCCTTTGGAAGGACATGTGTTGTCACTATCCTTCATACTGATTGACTCGCCGGGAGTCAGACAGAGAAGTGTCCCGTCCGAGAAGTCGTAGTATTGATGTCCGTATCTGTAGGCTTCACATTTGCATTCGCTCAACAGAATCGTGTAAAATCCGAATTTGAAATCCGTATGGGAGGATAAATCGGCTTTTGAAAGGTCGATGACACTGACCAGAGGGTGCAGCGTCTTACTCCCCATGCAGCAATTACATTGATGCACACTTCCTATCTTAAGTACTTTATCTCCCATGACGTAACTAATATCCTGATTAGTGGAGCTGTTTTTAGTTCTGTTGCTTATATTCGTTTGGCGTACATCCGACATTCTTTTTGAACAACCGGCTGAAATGCTGCGGATACTGGAACCCCAGTTCATACGCAATCTGGCTGACCGTCTGGCTGCCTTCTAATATCCGTTCCTTGGCAAGTTCTATGATCCGGTGCTGGATATATTCCTGTGCCGTTTTTCCTGTTTCTTTCTTGATCAGGTCTCCGAAGTAATTGGAAGAAAGGCAGACTTTGTCCGCAAAGTATTTTACAGAAGGAAGTCCTTCGGTAAGTGCAGTCTGATTCTGAAAATACTCGTCCAATAACTGTTCGAACTTCACGATGATATCTTTATTCGCCTGATTACGGGTGATGAATTGCCGTTCGTAGAAGCGCATGCAATAGTCGAGCAATAGTTCTATATTGCGGACAATGAGCTGCTTGCTGTGTTTGTCGATGGCATGTTCCAGTTCGATTTGTATTTTGTGGATACAGTCGGTCACGATTTCCCTTTCCTGTTCGGAGAGATGCAGTGCTTCATTCACTTCGTAAGAGAAGAAATTATAGTGTTTGATGTTCTGCCCTAAAGAAGTTCCCCGGATTAAATCGGGATGAAATAAAAGACCGATAGATTTTGTACGAATTGGTGTCTGCTTGCGGTTATCTATCCCGATAACCTGTCCCGGAGCCATGCAGACAACGGTTCCTTCCTGATAGTCATAATACTTCCGTCCATATCTGAGATCGCCACATTTTGCGTCTTTCAGAAACAGAGAGTAGAATCCGATATTCATACGATAGTAGTCTACCGTCTTTGTCGCTTTCGAAAAGTCGATCACGTTTACCAGCGGGTGCAAGGTCTCTAGTCCGAACAGTTGGTCATACTGGTCAATGCTTTCAATTTTTGTTATTTCTTCCATACGGCTTACAGTTTTGATCTGTCACAAAGATAAAGCTTTTAAATGTATCTTTCTCATTCCGGATTTGCAAAACAGTAATTTGGGTATAAGATTCAGTAATTTGTATACAATGCTGGCGGGCAGTAGGAGGCAAACTCACTTTTTCCAGCTAAATATCAGCGTGTCGGAAACAAAAAAACGGGATAATCAAGGGATGTGAATAGTAGAATTAATATATTTGTTCCTGCGAATTTAAAAAGACTTGTTTTATGAAAGCATTATTCATTGGAGGAACCGGTACGATTAGTACCGATGTAGTAGAATTGGCTCAACAGAGAGGGTGGGAGATAACATTGCTTAACCGGGGCTCAAAAAAACTGCCGGAAGGTGTGGGCAGTATCATTGCCGACATTCACGATGAGGAAGCTGTGGCGAAAGCTATTGCAGATGAAAGTTATGATGTCGTAGCTCAGTTCATCGCTTACACAGCAGAAGATGTAGAACGTGATATCCGTCTGTTCCGTAATAAGACGAAACAATATATTTTTATCAGCAGTGCATCCGCCTACCAAAAACCGTTGGCTGATTACCGTATTACGGAAAGTACCCCTTTAGTGAATCCTTACTGGCAATATTCACGGCATAAGATTGCCGCCGAAGAAGTGTTGATGACAGCATACCGTACCAGCGGTTTCCCGATTACGATTGTCCGTCCCAGCCATACGTATAATGGAACGAAACCTCCTGTAAGCCTGCATGGAAATAAGGGGAACTGGCAGATACTTAAACGTATCCTTGACGGGAAACCGGTTATTATCCCCGGTGACGGAAGTTCCTTGTGGACACTGACACATTCCAAAGATTTTGCCAAAGGATATGTAGGACTGATGGCTAACCCTCATGCCATCGGGAATGCCTTCCATATCACCACAGATGAGAGTATGACTTGGAATCAGATTTATCAAACCATTGCCGATGCGCTGGGGAAACCTCTGAACGCACTTCATGTGGCTTCCGATTTTCTTGCGAGACATGGCGGGAACTATGACTTTCGGGGCGAACTGTTGGGGGATAAAGCCGCAACGGTAGTCTTTGATAATTCGAAAATAAAACGCCTTGTGCCGGACTTTATCTGTACAACTTCGATGGCGGATGGTTTAAGGCAGTCAGTGCAATATATGCTTTCGCACCCCGAAACACAGACTCCTGATCCGGAGTTCGATTCATGGTGCGACCGTGTAGCCGATGCGATGGCTGCGGCAGACAGAGCTTTTGAAGCAGAATAAACGTTAGCTGAATAAGTGGCTCATCTTGTTATTGATGATTGAAATATCCTATTAGCATATCCTGATTAGCTATTAGCTAATCGGATTATGCTAATAGCTAATCAGAATATGCTAATAGCCGAAACAAGTCGATCATAATGAGTAGCGTAGTTAATAAAGACCGTTCCGTCCCTGCTGAACCTCGATCCGGATACCGAAATTACCATTGGAGGACTTCAGTTCGAATGCTCCCCGGAAATTATTCTTCTCCCAAGGCATGGCACTACGGTTGGGCACTTTCCATCCGTCTTTGTCATAGTCTCCGTATGTATTGATTTTCCATCCGTTTTTCAGTTTGAAGGTACCCATCTGCATGAACTGCGGTGAAGACGACAATCCCCAGCCATACCCATATCCGAAACCGGAGAAAGGGGAAGAAAATGCGTCGGTGAATCCCTGCGTATAGGTCGCGTCTGTATTCAGACGGAATATCTGATTATAGTCTTTACTTACATCCGGTACATCGAGACTGAATTTCGGAAGTTTGGGAGGGGCCACATTCATTAATCCCATATCGAGCAGGAAGCCACCGAATTCCTTTATATTGCTCGACGGAGCACGACGAATACTATCGGAAGGAACTTCCGACTGTGCGGATGCAAAACCGACCGATAATATCAGCGAAAGAAATAGAATCAGTTTTCTCATCTTCGTAAAGGTTGATTGATGACAAAGATAGAGATTTTTAGTCTGACTGCCTGCTTCCGTTATGTTTTCTTAGAGAAAAATCCTTTAAAAAGGAGTGTGCCACTGTCTCGTCGGGATGGTGTCACTATCCCACTAAGATAGTGTAAGTATCCTGTGGGGATAGTGACACTATACCAGTAGGATAGTGACACTATTTTAGAGCTTAGTTTGCAATGAGTTTATAGCCGATTCCCCGCACATTGACGATACGTATTTGCTCATCCTGCGACAACTTATGCCGCAGTTTCGTGATGAACACATGCAGACTCCGGGAATTGAAGAAACTGTCATCTCCCCAAAGTTCCAGCAGAACGTCCTGCGTATTGACCACCTGATTCCGGTTCTCACAAAGCCGTTTCAGTATTTCCGACTCGCGGTGGGAGAGTTCCTGTCTCACTCCGGCATGCAGCAATGTCTGCGCGACCGGATCGAACAGATAACTTCCTATCTCAAAACGGCTGGATACCTTTGTCTCCGTGAAGCTGAACGCTTTTCCCATCAGCGCCTTGATACGTATGATCAGTTCCTGCATGCCGAAAGGTTTTTTCAGATAATCGTTTGCTCCGAGTTCGAATCCTTCTACTACATCGTTGATGGCCGAACGGGCAGTCAGAAACAGTACAGGTGTCTGCTTGTCCGTCTGCCGGATGCGGCGTACCATTTCGAAGCCGTCCATTTTGGGCATCATCACATCGGCCACCAGCACGTCCGGTCGAAGTTCAAAGAAAAGATGCAATCCTTCTTCGCCGTCGGAGGCGGTATGGATGGTAAAACCGTTTTCCTCGAGCGTATCTTTGATAATCATGGCGAGTGTCAGTTCGTCTTCCACCAACAATACTGTAATGTCGTTTTTGCTCATGTTTTTGATGTTTTAGATAGTAATGGTAAATGTACTTCCTTTGCCGGATTCACTTTTGACGGTGATGGTGCCTCCATGTTTTTCGACCATGCTTTTGACATAGAAAAGTCCTAAGCCGTATCCTTTCACGTTATGAAGATTTCCGGTCGGAACGCGATAGAATTTGTCGAATATATGTTTCTGCTTGTCAAGCGGAATACCTATTCCATGATCGGAGACGGTGATAGTCACTGTTTCCCCCGTTTGGCGGCACTGAATCATAATCTCTGCTTCTTGTTTCGAATATTTCACGGCATTGTCTATCAGGTTACTGATGATATTGCTGAAATGAGTGCGGTCGGCTACTATCGTCAGTGCTTCCGGTTCTGTTTCCAGTGTTATGTGTACGGGGATATCCGCTTTTAGCTGGTGCTGCTCTATTAAAGAAGTAATCAGTTCTTTCAGACAAATCTCTTCGGGGTGCAGTCTGAACGTCTTGCGGCTTTCCATGCTCATGGAAAGAATCTGTTCGACGAGTCCGCTCAAGCGCTGTAGCTGTTCTTGGCTGATGCGCAGATATTGGTCACGTTTGCTCTTTTCTTCCGCCTGGTTGAAATTCAGCAGTGCATCGTTGGCGGCATACGCCACGGCAATCGGGGTCTTTAACTCATGCGTGATGTTGTTCGTAAAGTTGCTCTTCATTTCTTCCAGCGTCTTTTGTTTCAGCAGTGTGCGGATGAGGAACCAGAAGGAAAATCCGAGGATGAGGAAGATGACAAATGAAGTGACCAGGATGCCGGTCATTTGTTTCCATACCAGTGAGGTGATGGGTTCCATTATCAGTTGGTAGCGTTGACTGTGATGCCTGTTGAATTCGTAATCGTAGCGGATGGCTTTCGGGCTGGGGATATAGGTGCTGTCTCCTGCGATGCCCAGTGTATCTATGAATGTCTGGGATGAATCCTGAGTGGCTCCGCTGTATATATATAAGGTGTGGTGAGGTACATCTATGTTGTGTGCTTTCAGTACATCGGTCAGTAGACTGTCATATTTTTGCAGGTTGATGTCGATGTAGGTGTCCACGCCGGAGTGCATACCCTGTTGGACGCTGAGTATGAGTTCTTTCATCGAGTCCTGTCTCTTTAATAATACATCGAGTCCGCTTTCGCTGGAGGCAACGGCGCTGGCATCCGGATCATTGTCATTGACGGCCAGGGTATCTACTGCTGTTTCCGTGCGTGTATGCAGGGTGTCTTTGTAGGTACTGTCTGTATAAGAGACAGTCTGGCTTGTCACCAGCGACTTGCCGTCTGCACCATATCCGGCGGAAACGGTGACCGAACCATGTTCCACATTATCCTTTTGCAGTTCGTTGACGCGAAGCACGATTTCATTAAAGTCGCTCGTACGCATGGCGTCTTTTATATTATTGTTCATTTCCTGCTTCATCGTGCGGTAAAGCCCTGTCAGCCAATATGTCTGGTAAACAAAGATGCCTGTCAGCGAGCAGATGACAAGGATAATGATATGTTTCAACGGTAGTTTCATACGGACAAAGATAGTATGAAACTGTTATTTTTCTTCTCTTTGATAAGACTAAATAACACTAGATAAGCCGGCGATAACGTAAAGTTTCGTTTTTTCTCCCGTATTTTGCAGCATACTCAAAAATAAATGCGATATGAAACGAACTTATTTACTGCTTTTGTTACTTTTCATGTATTGGATGTACGCTTCTGCACAGCAGGTACAGACAGCGCAGGAACCTGCCGACAGCGTAAAAAATGTAGCCTATATAGACAGCCTGTATCGGGAACTTCCCGAAGTCATGATCACCGGCGAACGTCCGGTAGTAAAAGCCGAACAGGGGAAACTGGTATACGACGTTCCGAGACTGGTCGGCAGCCTGCCGGTAGACAATGCCTATGATGCGGTAAAGAACCTGCCGGGAGTTGTCTCCATGAATGATGCCCTGACGTTGGGAGGGCAACCGGTCACTGTGGTTATCAACGGAAAAGTGACCACCCTCTCTGTAGAGCAATTAAGCACCCTGCTGAAATCAATGCCCGTCAGTCGGATTGAAAAGGCGGAAGTGATGTATTCCGCTCCGGCACGTTATCAGGTGCGCGGACCGATGATCAATTTGATACTGACTTCGGGCATAGGAAAAGAACCTTCTCTTCAGGGAGAACTATATACTGCCTACAGCCAATTACACTACGAATCTCTGGCAGAGCGTGCGAGCCTTCTATACTCCGGACGCAAATTTTCTGCTGATCTTCTCTACTCTTACTCTTACAGCCGCGAACGGAGGGAGACAGACAAGGAAGCGCTTCACACGCTCGCCGACGGTTCGGTGCATCCGATGAATATGTATGATATCACTACTTCCCGCCACAACAATCACCAGATACGCCTTGGGATGGACTATGCCTTTACCGACAAGCATTTGCTGAGCTTGGTTTATACCACTGCTTTCACCGATGTCAAACCTTACGCCACAGTCACCGGTGCGCAGAACTCGGTCACCGATTCGCACTCGGAAGGACAGCTTCATAATGCCAAACTCGACTATCAGACTCCTTTCGGACTGAAAGCCGGAGCGGAATTTACCTATTATCATGCTCCCGGCAGTCAGCTGCTTTACAGCACACTGGGAGAAGAAACACTGAACTTCCTGAGCAAAGATAACCAACGGATCAACCAATGGCGTTTCTATGCCGGACAAGAACATACTTTGGGCGCAGACTGGGGATTGAATTATGGTATTGCTTATACGACCGCATTGGACAATAGTTATCAAATGTATTTCGATCCCGAAACGGAAACTTTACTGCCGGACAACAACATGCAATCCCGTCGTCGCGAGCAGACGCTGAACTTTTATGCCGGACTCAGCAAGAGCTTCGGTGAGAAACTTTCGGCGGACGTCTCTCTGGCTGCCGAGCAATATCATACGGATATGTGGAACGAATGGAGCCTGTATCCGGTTGCCAACCTGACTTATTTGCCTGCTCCGGGACATATCCTGCAATTTTCATTGAGCAGCGACAAAGAATATCCGGAATACTGGAGTATGCAGAACTCCACTTCCTACATGGGCGCTTATTCCGAGATTCAGGGAAATCCCTTCCTCAAACCGGCAACCAACTACGAAGCTAACATTAGCTATATATTAAAAGGTAAATATGTGCTGACCGCCTATTACAGCCGCACGAAAAACAAGGAAATGCAGACGCTTTACCAGTCTCCGGAACGTCTGGTCGAGATCTATAAATGCTTTAACTTCGACTTCTCGGAACAGGCGGGCTTGGTAATGGTAGTTCCCTTTAAAGTGAAGAAATGGCTGGACTCCCGCATCACGGCAATCGGCTTTCGTTACCGTCAGAAAGACAGTGATTTCTGGGATATCCCGTTCGACCGCAAACTATATACGTTTGTATTGACAATGAACAATACCTTCACTCTCTCCACCAAACCCGATTTGAAGTTTACCCTAAGCGGATTTTATCAGAACAAAGCGATACAAGGCATTTTCGACCTTCCCCGTTCGGGAAATCTGGATGCGGCCCTGCGCTATACTTTCGCAAAGGGAAAAGCACAACTGACCTTGAAATGCGACGACATATTTAATACTTCCACCATTTCGACTAATGTCCGTTTCGGACAACAGAATGTGAAGAATCACTATATGAAGACTACCCGTGCCTTCGGTATTTCCTTCAACTACAAATTCGGAGGATACAAGGAGAAAAAGCGGGAAGAGGTGGATACTTCCCGCTTTAAATAATAAGTATTATCTATTTTTTGCATACTCATCCAGTACGCGCTTGATGCTTTGTCCTATTTTTACGTAATCGGCTTCGTTCAGATTGGCGAGCGAAACACGGACACTCCATTTCGGTCCGGCAAATCCGCCGCCGTTCAGCAGGACGAGCGAAGTCTCGTTGGCAAGGCGGAAAACAACGTCGAGCGGATTGTAGGTCTTTTGCAGATAGTCTACAAATTCGTCACCGTAGAATTTCTTCGCCCATACCAGCATGTCGATTTCCGAATAATATCCGGCACGCAGCGGGTCTTCTATCAGCGTAAAGCCGGTGTTGTCCCAGAGTGCATGCAGGCGACGGTGGATGATTTCCTGCATCTTTGCCTTGTACCGGTCTTCCTTGTCGAGAAGGGAGAAGGCGGCGAACAGGCTCATCTGCATTTGCTGAGGCAGCGAGAGTCCTGCGGTATGGTTCAGCGCAATCTGCCGGCTGTCGGCCACCATGCGGTCAATAAACTTCATCTTCTCGGGATGTAAACTGAGGCTTGCATAACGCTTGTTTAAGATTGCTGTTTGCTCCTCCGACAGGCGGGCAATCATTTTGTCGTAGATGTTGTCTTCGTGTAGGGCTATCACTGCATTTCTCCATCCTGTGGCTCCGAAATACTTGGAGAAGGAGTAGACGCAGAGTGTATTATGCGGCAACTCCGCCATCAACGAACGGAAGTGAGGTATGAATGTTCCGTACACATCGTCCGTAATGATCATCAGATTCGGATTGTCATTCTTTACGATGTTGACAATACGTGCGGCAGTCTCCGGGCTCAGCGCGTAACTGGGCGGATTGCTCGGATTGGTGATGAACAACGCTTTTATCTGCGGATTCTTCAGCTTATCGATATCTTCATCTTTATATTGCCAGGTGTGCAGCCCGTCCGGTGTCATCTGATCGGCAGATATTTCGGTAACATCGAACTGATAGCGGCGTAATTCCGGAATCTCGATGTAGGGCGTGAAGACAGGAATCATCAAGGCGATGGAATCCCCTTGATTCAACAGAAAGTTTTCCTGCAATGAATCGAATACATAGCACATGGCAGCCGTTCCGCCTTCGGTAGCGAAAAGGTCGAATGTGCCTTTAGGGGGACGGCGGTCGCACATTTCCTGTGCCAGATAATCCTGTACGATCAGTTCGGTGAAGTGCAGGATACGGTCGGGGACAGGATACTGGTCGCCGATGACCGATTCCGCCCATTCATGAACCAGTCTGTCCGGATCGGCTGCGTGCTCCATCAGCATATAATTATAGGTTTCTTTCAGTAACCTGGCTCCGGATTCTTTCTCGTTCTCTTTGAGGAAAGCCTCGAAGCGGGCGGCTATTCCTTCCTGTTGTGGGATGCCTGCAATTCCTTCTTCCAGGGATTGGACACGGCGACATTCGCAAAGTCCGAATTTTCCTAACAGGAAGAATGCTTCACGCGGTTCGGTCGCAATCCAGTTCGGGTTGCCTCGTCCTGCGTTCAGCATGGTATGGGCCATTTTCTTGATACTCTCGTCAGCCATTTCGATGAGCTTGTTTTTAAGTTCGAAAGGGCTGATCGTTTCCATCTTTTTGGCAAAGTTCTTGGTGATAGCTGTGCCAGTTGTTTTCTTTTCCATAATGGTTCTTATTGTTTTGATACTTAATTTTGATTTCCTATACATTCATTATACTGACATTTACATGAGCAATACGATGGCTACTCCCCAGATAATCAGTAGTGTATTACCGACTGCATACGTCACGGTGTATCCTAACGCGGGAGTGTCGCTTCCTAGTGCGTCCTGAATAGCTCCCAGTGCGGCGGTTGTGGTACGTGCTCCGGCTGTACATCCCAGTGTGAGGGCAGGGTGGAACTTGAACAGATATCTTCCCATCAGCAGTCCGCTGAGAAGAGGGATGGCGGTTGCCAGTGCACCGACGATAAACAGGCTGAATCCTACTTCCTTGAAACCGGTCACGAAACTAGGTCCGGCAGCGATGCCGACAACAGCGATAAACATATTCAATCCCACATTATTCAATACCCACAACGAAGGTTCGGGGATACCGCCAAAGGTCGGATGTTTGCTGCGCAGCCAGCCGAATACGAGTCCTGCGATCAAGGCACCTCCACTGGTGGACAGGCTGATCGGGATACCTCCCAGGTGAATGGCAAGTGCGCCGACCAGACCACCGAGCAGGATACCCAGTCCCACGAAGATCATATCTGTCTGGTTGGTGGGGCGATCGATATAGCCCATCTGTTTGGCGGCAGTTTCTACTTCGAGTTTTGTTCCGGTCAGTTCGAGGATATCGCCGGAGTCGATCACTGTCTGAGCGAGTACCGGAACATTGATGCCTGCTCGCTTGATACTGCGGATACTGACTCCGTGCATGAATTTCAGCGCACGGATCGTGGAGACCTTTTCGCCTGCGAATGTGCGGTGGGTGACCATTACCGGAAGCGTCTCTGCCGGAAAGTCGAGCAGTTGGGCGTCGATCACTTCCGGACCGATCCAGTCTTCTTCGCCGATTGCATATTCACGGCGGCCGCTTAATACGACTTCATCGCCCGGTTGTAGAAGCATATCCGGGGTGACTTCTTCTATGACGCCCTTTTGCCGTACGCGTTCTACAAACAGCCGTTTATCGTTTTCCACCAGATAGTTCTCCAGTTCGCTGACTGTTTTTCCTTTGCCGAACCATTCGTTATCTATTTTATAAGCACGGAATACGACGGGGCGGAGGGCGGTGTAAAATCCGGGTTCATCTGCTTCGGAAGTTCCCATTTTGGCTTCCAGCTCTTTGCAGTCCGCTTTCACCTTCTCCAGTCCGCCCAGCATTTTGGGACCGAGTGAAGCCAGAATCCATGCGGAACCTGCCGTACCGAAAATATAAGTCACAGCGTATGCTACGGGGATGGCATTGATAAATGTCGCTTTCTGCGCATCGCTGATGCTTAATTGATTGATCGTGTCGCTTGCCACACCGATTACTGCGGAAATGGTCTGTGAGCCTGCCAGCAATCCGGCAGCCTCGCCTACATGGTAGCCCATGATTTTGGCAAGTATCCATGGGGCGATGAGGCTGACAATGCACATCAGGACGGCAAATCCTACTTGCGGCAATCCGTCTTTCTTCAATCCGCGAAAGAATTGCGGACCTACCTTATAGCCCACAGCGAATAAAAACAGGAGGAAAAAGACAGCTTTCATCGGGCCGTCTACACTAATGTTTAATTGTCCTACCAGTACTCCGACCAGTAGCACGCTGGTTACTGTTCCCAACGAAAATTTTCCTATTTTGAATCTGCCCAGCCAGAAGCCGGCGAATAAAGTGAGGAAAATGGCAAGTTCGGGATGATCCCTGAGTTGATTAATAATCCATTCCATATATGTTGTTCTTGTTTAGGTTATGTTCATAACAACAGTTCTTGTGCAAAAAGAGTTTAGTGGGTTAAGTACGTTATCGTCATAGTTTCTAAAAATATAAATTAATTGTGCGGAAGTCCCGGGTAAACGAGAGAGCGTCTTAAATTTCTCAGTTTCGCTTTTTTGTTATACTTTTGTCACTTCAAATAAAACTAATCATATTCTGTATGAAATCAGACATAGAAATAGCTCGCAGTGTCGAGTTGAAAAAGATCAAGCAAGTTGCCGAAAGCATCGGAATCCCTCGTGAAGAAGTCGAAAATTATGGTCGCTACATCGCGAAGATTCCCGAACAACTGATCGACGAGGAGAAAGTGAAGAAAAGTAACCTTGTCCTGGTAACTGCCATCACAGCGACAAAGGCGGGTATCGGCAAAACTACAGTATCTATCGGTCTCGCCCTGGGACTGAACAAAATCGGAAAGAAGGCGATTGTCGCTTTGCGCGAGCCGTCTCTCGGTCCTTGCTTCGGTATGAAGGGAGGAGCAGCGGGTGGGGGATATGCACAGGTGCTTCCGATGGAGAAGATCAACCTTCATTTTACGGGAGACTTTCATGCGATTACTTCCGCGCATAACATGATTTCTGCTTTGCTCGATAATTATCTTTATCAGAATCAGGCGAAAGGTTTCGGATTGAAAGAAATTCTCTGGCGTCGGGTGCTCGACGTGAACGACCGTTCGTTGCGCAGCATCGTAGTCGGACTCGGACCCAAGTCGAACGGCATCACGCAGGAGTCAGGCTTCGATATTACTCCGGCTTCGGAAATTATGGCCATTCTCTGCCTTTCCAAAGATGTGGAAGACTTGCGCCGCCGCATTGAAAATATTCTGCTTGGTTTTACATATGATGACCAGCCTTTTACGGTGAAAGATCTCGGAGTGGCGGGAGCTATCACGGTATTGCTGAAAGACGCCATCCATCCGAATCTGGTGCAGACGACCGAAGGTACCGCCGCTTTCGTACACGGCGGACCGTTTGCCAATATCGCTCATGGCTGTAACTCTATTCTTGCCACCAAACTGGCAATGTCATTCGGTGACTATGTGATTACGGAAGCCGGATTCGGCGCAGACCTCGGTGCTGAAAAGTTCTATAACATCAAATGCCGCAAAAGCGGACTCCAGCCCAAACTGACTGTGATTGTCGCTACGGCGCAAGGACTGAAGATGCACGGTGGTGTCAGTCTCGACCGCATCAAGGAACCGAACATGGAAGGACTGAAAGAAGGATTGCGCAATCTGGATAAACATATTCGTAATCTTCGCTCCTTCGGACAGACGGTAGTGGTTGCTTTCAATAAGTTTGCCACCGACACGGACGAGGAAATGGAAATGCTGCGCGAGCACTGCGAACAGTTGGGGGTAGGTTACGCCATCAATAATGCGTTCAGCGAAGGTGGTGATGGAGCGGTAGATATGGCCCGCCTCGTAGTTGATACGATAGAAAATAATCCGTCCGAACCTTTGCGTTATACGTATAAAGAAGAAGACAGCATACAGCAGAAGATTGAGAAGGTGGCTACCAACCTTTATGGAGCCAGCGTCATTACGTACAGCAGCATCGCCCGCAACCGCATCAAGCTGATTGAGAAAATGGGAATCACTCATTATCCGGTTTGCATTGCCAAGACACAATACTCTTTTTCTGCCGATCCGAAGATTTATGGTGCCGTGAATAATTTCGAGTTCCATATCAAGGATATAGTGATTAATAACGGTGCCGAAATGATTGTAGCGATTGCAGGAGAAATCCTTCGTATGCCGGGACTGCCCAAAGAACCGCAAGCGTTGCATATCGACATTGTAGATGGTGAAATTGAAGGACTGAGCTGATTTTTACTATTTCATTTAGTATATTTCTGTACTCAATCATCCAATATAAATCCCCGTCTTTCCACTTCTGATAGTTTGGGAAGACGGGGATGATTGTATATAGAGTCCAGTGTACCGGTATGTTGACCTTGTCTGATACACTGTACGATTGAAGTCGCTGCTTTCCGGAAGAGTATAGTGCGTATTTCAATTTCTCTTTTTGTAGTAAGAAAACATCTTTTCGAGCAGATAGTTTGTCTGATTCTGTTAATAAATAAAAAAGAAAAGCCTGTTTTCTTCACAGAAAGCAGGCTTATAAAATTCAAAAGAAATTCTTTATGAAATGTTGAACACAAATGCTGCTAATTCACATTACCGGCATTTGGTTACTCAAAGAAAGAAATCTTAATCAGCAAAAAGAGGATATTTCTTCATTGTCTCATTGACACGTGCACGTACTTGTGCGATCACCTCTTCATTTTCCACGTTAGACAGAACAGTTTCGATCATTTCGGCAATTTCGATCATCAGGTCTTCTTTCGCACCACGGGTTGTGATGGCAGGAGTACCCAGACGGATACCGGAAGTTTGGAAAGCAGAACGGCTGTCAAACGGAACCATGTTCTTATTCACGGTAATGTCAGCAGAAACTAATGCTTTTTCTGCTACCTTACCTGTCAGATCAGGGTATTTGCTACGCAGGTCAACCAGCATGGAGTGATTGTCCGTACCACCGGAAACGATTGTAAAACCACGGTCTATCAAAGCCTGTGCCAGTACGGCAGCATTCTTCTGAACCTGTTTTGCATATTCCTTGTATTCCGGTTGCAGGATTTCGCCGAAAGCTACGGCTTTGGCAGCGATTACGTGTTCCAACGGTCCGCCCTGTACACCTGGGAATACAGCTGAATCCAGTAATTGAGACATCATTTTGATTTCACCCTTCGGAGTTTTCTTTCCCCAAGGATTAGGGAAATCTTTTCCCATCATGATGACCCCACCACGAGGTCCGCGAAGTGTTTTATGTGTAGTCGAAGTGACGATGTGTGCATATTTAACCGGGTTCTCCAACAGTCCGGCAGCGATCAGACCCGCAGGGTGAGCCATGTCGATCATCAGGATAGCGCCTACTTTATCTGCGATTTCACGCATACGTTTGTAGTCCCATTCGCGGGAATAAGCAGAGCCGCCGCCGATAATCATTTTCGGCTTTTCGCGCAAGGCTATTTCTTCCATCTGGTCGTAGTCTACACGGCCGGTTTCCTGATTCAGATTGTATTCGCAAGGAGTGTAGATAATGCCGGAAGTGTTTACTAATGAACCGTGAGAAAGGTGTCCGCCGTGTGCGAGGTTTAATCCCATAAACTTGTCGCCCGGATTCAAAACAGCCAGAAATACGGCTGCATTGGCTTGTGCTCCTGAATGCGGTTGTACGTTTGCCCATTCGGCACCGAAGATTTCTTTCAGGCGGTCGATAGCGATTTGTTCGCTTTGGTCAACTACTTCACAACCTCCGTAGTAACGTTTGCCCGGATAACCTTCTGCGTACTTGTTAGTCAGGCAAGAACCCATTGCCTGCATTACCTGGTCACTTACAAAGTTTTCAGATGCAATCAGCTCGATACCTTTCAGCTGACGTTGGTGCTCTTTTTCGATGATGTCGAAAATTAAGTCGTCTCTTTTCATTCTTTTTATAAGTAAGATTAAATTTTTAATTCGAGATACCTATTTTAAGCGCACAAAGTTAGTGAAAATAAATAAAGAACGAAGGAACTATAAGAAAAATGTTAGTAAATGGAGGAAATTAATAGATAATGGATAATTTATCGTACGGAATGAATAGGAGGTGTCTGTTTTTGCCGGTTGCCGACTATCAAAAGTTCATCAGCCGGCTGTCGGATGTTCTTTAAAGAATGAATCCGAACGAGAAACTTAATGCGCTGTCGCGGCGGCGGAAAATGATAGGGCTGACTCCCGTGCTGCCGTCTGAATTGATATTGTCATAAACGATGGATTTGGAGATATTTCCTATCCCCTGTTCGTAGCGGAAGTCGAAAAAGATGCGGGAGATATTGACGCCGACACCGATCACGACGCTGACATTGAGCGGATACAGCTTTTCATGAATCCCTTTCTGGTCGAAGTTTGTGAAAGTGATTTCGTTCTGCTTTCCCCATAGATACCGGAGTTTTGGACCGGCAAAGATAGACATTCCGTATGGTCCTTTTTTCACTACGTTATATCCGTAGAGAATAGGGAAGTCGATACTGTGAAGTACGGACTGTACCGAAGCATAATCGGGTTCGATGGCAGGGTGTTGCGAACCAAGTTTGTCAAAGGTGATCTCGCCTTTGCTGACATTATAGGATGCTTCCGGCTGAATGAAATGCTTCTTTATATTAAAGCGCATGAAGATCGCGCCAAAATAGCCGATCTTATAATTATTTTGTACTTCGTCGATCGTTACGTCTTTGATTTTCAATTCGGATACCATAAACATGGAAGAATTAAATCCGGCTTTGATACCAAAGTTGATTTTCTTTGTGTTGGGACGTTCCACTTTATCTGCGTTACGATCTTGGGCGAAAGCTGTGCAAGCTATCGCCATCCAACCGAAAAGAATTATGTTGCGCAGTATATTCATGGCAGTACTTTTTTCTTTATTTCTTCTTTTCTACACTCCAGCCGAATTTCCCTATTTTTTCTCCCAGGTCGTAATATCCTCCGTGCACATATACCAGCGGGTTCGCTTCCGCCAGTTCGAACTTGCCGGTTTCGGGATTCAGGTTCCGGTCGTCTGCACGGACGTTTACCACATCGGCGATAAACATATCATGCGAACCGAGCGAAACAATTTCCTTCACGCGACATTCGATGCAGAGGGGAGACTCTTCGATCAGCGGTGCGCTGACTACGGTGCAGCGTCCCGGAGTGAGTTTCATCTCTTCGAATTTACGATAATTCCGTCCCGAACGTACTCCGCACCAGTCGGTGGGGAACGCCATATCTTTAGTTGTCAGATTGATGACGAACTCCATATTTTTCTTGATGATGTCGTAGGAGTGTCGTTCCGGTCGTACGGATATATAGCACATGGGCGGGTTTGTGCAAATCGTACCCGTCCATGCTACTGTTATAATATTATATTCACTTTCATCTTTTCCGCAACTCACCAATACGGCAGGCAGCGGATAGATCATCGTTCCCGGTTTCCAGTCTTGTTTCAATTTAATAAAAAATTAAGAATGAGGAATGGAGAAACTAGAGGATGGTGATTTCCTCGCGTTTCTGTTCTTTCTCGCAATAATGGCACTTCACGATGCAATTATCCTTGTCTATCACATGAAATAACGTAGGCATAGGTTCATTGTTCGTGATACATTTCGGATTGGCGCATTTTACGATGCCGTGCAGTTCGTCCGGCATTCTGACTTCTTTCTTTTCAACGACTTCATAGTCGCGGATAATGTTCAGTTTTACGTAAGGTGCTACTACCGATATGCGGTTGATTTCTTCGTCGCAGAAAAACTTGTCGGCGATTTTGATAATGCCTTTTTTCCCTAGCTTTTTGCTGTCGAGGTTGAAGCCGATGGTGATGTTACATTTCATTTGCTCCACGCCCAGTAGCTGTACGACAGTAAAGAGTTTTTCTGATGGGATATGGTCAATCACTGTCCCGTTTTTCAGGGCAGCTACTTGCAATGCTTGTTTATTTTCGCTCATAATAAAATATCGTTTTTAACGTCCTCTAATGTGATACCTAATACGTCGCAAAGGATGGCTTCACGGGCATACAGACCGTTTTGCGCCTGTTGGAAATAATATGCTTTCGGGTTGTTGTCCACGTCGTAAGCAATCTCGTTGACACGGGGCAGCGGGTGCAGAATGCGGAGGTTCGGACGGGTGTTCTCCAGCATCTTGTTGCGCAGGATATATACATTTTTCACTCGTTCGTATTCCATCAGGTCGGTGAAGCGTTCGCGTTGCACACGGGTCATGTACAGGATGTCGGCATCAGCGATAATTTCTTCGGTAAATTCGGTATGTTCAATGTATTTGATCTGATGCTCTTTGCAGTATAGCTTATATTCTTCCGGCATTTTCAGTTCATCGGGGGCGATGAAGTGGAATGTAGGATTGAAGTGACGCATAGCCATCAGTAGTGAGTGGACGGTGCGTCCGTATTTCAAGTCTCCCACCAGAAAGATGTTCAGGTTTTCCAGTGTTCCCTGAGTTTTGTAGATGGAGTAGAGGTCGAGCATCGTTTGTGACGGGTGCTGGTTGGCTCCGTCTCCTGCATTGACGATGGGTACGGGTGCTACTTCGCTGGCATATCGGGCAGCTCCTTCGAGATAGTGTCGCATGACGATGATATCCGCATAGCTGCTAACCATCATGATCGTGTCTTTGAGTGTTTCTCCTTTTGAGGAGCTGGTTGCTTTCGGATCAGTAAATCCGATGACGCGTGCGCCGAGGCGATTGGCTGCTGTTTCGAAACTCAAACGGGTACGGGTGGAAGGTTCGAAGAACAGGGTTGCTACTACCTTACCTTGCAATAACCGGCGGTTGGGGTTCATTTCAAACTGCTTCGCCATTTCGAGCATGTAGAGGATTTTTTCTTTAGAATGTTCGGCAATGGTTACTAAACTTCTGTTTTCCATTTTGTTATCTTTTATGTGGATAGAACTTGTTTTACCGGAGTGTAAAGGTACGAAGAAAATGTAAAATACAAACTTTTTTTCTCTTTTTATTCGTTTTTCGGTTGGTTTTAAAATATCAAATAAATCAAAAACTCGTTTGCTGTATGCTATATTTTATCTACCTTTGCGGCTTAATTATAAGCATCTTTTTTAAGCTAGAAGAAACATGATTCGAAAAATAATAAACGCTCTTTGGGTATTGTTGGCAGTTGCTTTAATAGCTATCGTAGTTGTTTTTGTGTCTATCTCTAAGGGCTGGATAGGCTATATGCCTCCTGTGGAAGAACTGGAAAATCCCAATTATAAATTTGCAACTGAGGTATTCTCGGAAGACGGGAAAGTACTGGGTACCTTCTCAATGGAAAAAAACAATCGTGTATACAGCAGCTATGCCGATCTTTCTCCCAACATCATTCATGCGCTGATTGCGACGGAGGATGTTCGCTTTGCCGAACATTCCGGTATTGATGCGAAGGCACTTTTCCGTGCCATCGTCAAGCGTGGATTATTGTTGCAGAAAAGTGCGGGTGGAGGTAGTACGATCTCACAACAGTTGGCAAAACAGTTGTTTACGGAAAAGGTGGCAAGCAATACTATGCAGCGTCTGTTGCAGAAACCGATCGAATGGGTGATTGCCGTAAAACTGGAACGTTACTATACGAAAGAAGAGATTCTGACAATGTATCTTAATAAGTTCGACTTCCTGAATAATGCTGTCGGTATAAAGACAGCCGCGTCTACTTATTTCGGCTGTGAACCCAAAGATTTGAAAATAGAGCAGGCAGCGATGTTGGTGGGAATGTGTCAGAATCCGTCCCGTTATAATCCGGTATCCCGAAATCCGAAAATCCGTGAGAATGCATTGGGACGTCGTAACGTCGTACTGCGTCAGATGGAAAAAGCCGGTTACATCTCGGATGCGGAATGTGATTCTTTGCAGGCACTTCCGCTGAAACTTGCATATACCCGTGTAGACCATAAAGAAGGTCTGGCAACCTATTTCCGCGAATATCTTCGTGGTGTGATGACTGCCAAGAAACCGGTTAAGAGCGAGTACCGCGGCTGGCAGATGCAGAAGTATTATGAAGATTCACTTTCATGGGAAACAAATCCGCTGTACGGCTGGTGCGCCAAAAATAAAAAGAAAGACGGCTCGAATTATAATATCTACACGGATGGTCTGAAGATTTATACCACCATCAATTCGCATATGCAGCAATACGCTGAGGATGCTATCAAAGAACATTTAGGCGACTTCTTGCAACCTCTGTTCTTTAAAGAAAAACAAGGAAGTAAGAACGCCCCGTATGCAAGGGCATTGCCGCAGGCGCGGGTGGAAGAATTGCTGACCAGAGCCATGAAACAAACCGAACGTTATAATGTAATGAAGTCAGCGGGTGCTTCTGAACAGGAGATTCGCAAAGCATTCGATACTCCTCAGGAAATGTCTGTTTTCACCTGGGCAGGTGAGAAGGATACGATTATGACTCCGATGGACTCTATTCGCTATTACAAACACTTCCTGCGTACAGGATTCATGTCGATGGACCCGATGACCGGATATGTGAAGGCGTATGTTGGAGGACCGAATTATACATATTTCCAATATGACATGGCAATGGTGGGACGCCGTCAGGTAGGTTCTACTATCAAGCCGTATCTGTATACACTGGCGATGGAGAACGGATTTTCACCTTGTGATCAGGTGCGTCATGTAGAACAAACGCTGATTACCGAAACAGGAGAGGCATGGACTCCCCGAAACGCCAATAATAAACGTTATGGTGAAATGGTGACTCTGAAATGGGGACTGGCCAATTCGGATAACTGGATTTCGGCTTACCTGATGGGTAAACTGAATCCTTATAACCTTGTAAGGCTGATTCATAGTTTTGGTGTACGAAACAAGGCGATCGACCCTGTTGTTTCACTTTGTTTGGGTCCCTGCGAAATTTCTGTCGGTGAAATGGTAAGCGCATATACAGCTTTTGCCAATAAGGGGATTCGGGTAGCTCCGTTATTCGTCACCCGCATTGAAGATAGTGACGGCAATGTGCTTTCTACGTTTGCACCGCAGATGGAAGAAGTTATCAGTGTTTCGAGCGCATACAAGATGTTGGTAATGCTTCGTTCCGTTATCAATGAAGGAACAGGCGGACGTGTTCGCCGTTACGGAATTACGGCCGATATGGGCGGTAAAACAGGTACGACCAATGATAACTCGGATAGCTGGTTTATGGGCTTTACTCCATCATTGGTGTCCGGTTGCTGGGTAGGAGGTGATGAACGTGACATCCACTTTGGTACAATGACTTATGGACAAGGGGCTGCCGCCGCATTGCCTATCTGGGCAACTTATATGAAGAAAGTCTACGATGACCCGACTTTGGGATACAGCCAGACGGAAACGTTTAAACTGCCCGAAGGTTTTGACCCTTGTGCCGGTTCGGAAACACCGGACGGAGAAGTCTTCGAAGAAACGGGACTGGACGATTTGTTTAATTAAACCTCTCATCGTGCATAAATGTATCATTTGTATCGGAAGTAACTACAACCGGAAAGAGAATCTTCTTCTGGCTCGCAGGAGACTGGTGGATTTGTTTCCTACCATCCGCTTTACGTCTGAACAGGAGACACGCCCTTTGTTTTTCAGAAGTCCGGCATTGTTCTCCAATCAGGTGGCGATGTTCTTCTCGGAAGCGGAGGAGGAAAGAGTGCGCAAGGAGCTGAAAGCTATCGAGCAGTCCGCCGGGCGTCGTCCGGAGGATAAGAAGGAAGAAAAAGTCAGTCTGGATATTGATTTGCTCTCTTTCGATGACCGGGTGTTGAAGCCGGAAGACCTGAAAAGAGAGTATGTTGTGAAAGGATTAGAAGAATTAAAATACAATCAGATATGAAATTTCTGGGAATAATACCTGCCCGCTACGCATCCACCCGTTTCCCTGCGAAACCATTGGCTATGCTGGGGGGGAAGACGGTGATACAGCGTGTATACGAACAAGTAGCGGGCATCTTGGATGATGCTTATGTGGCTACCGATGACGAACGTATTGAAGCTGCCGTAAAAGCATTCGGAGGAAAAGTAGTCATGACTTCCATTGATCATAAAAGTGGTACCGACCGCTGCTATGAGGCGTGCACAAAGATCGGGGGCGACTTTGATGTGGTAGTCAATATACAGGGGGACGAACCTTTCATCCAGCCTTCCCAGCTGAATGCTGTAAAGGCTTGTTTCGAAGACCCTACCACGCAGATTGCTACGTTGGTGAAGCCTTTCACAGCCGATGAACCGTTTGCCGTACTGGAGAATGTCAACTCCCCGAAAGTGGTGCTCAACAAGAATTGGAACGCACTTTATTTCAGCCGTTCCATCATACCTTTTCAGCGCAATGCCGATAAGGAAGACTGGCTGAAGGGACATACCTATTACAAACATATCGGTCTGTACGCTTATCGCACGGAAGTATTGAAGGAGATCACCGCTCTACCGCAATCCTCTCTGGAGTTGGCAGAATCACTCGAACAGTTGCGCTGGCTGGAGAATGGATATAAAATAAAGGTAGGCATCAGTGACGTGGAAACGATCGGTATCGACACACCGCAGGATCTGAAACATGCAGAAGAATTTTTGAAGAACAGAAGCTGATTTATGGATCGTACGATACAACCTGAAATACAAGCCCTGAAAAATTTCCATATCCTTTCTCCCGTCCGGACTACTTTGCCGAACGGTGTCCCGTTGACGGTTGTCAATGCCGGTGAACAGGAGGTGGTCCGTATGGATATTCTTTTTGCCGGAGGGCGCTGGCAACAGTCGCAGAAGTTGCAGGCGCTGTTTACAAACCGGATGCTGCGTGAAGGCACGCAGAAGTATACGGCGGCAACCATTGCAGAGAAACTGGATTATTATGGTTCATGGCTCGAACTGTCCAGTTCGTCGGAGTATGCTTATATCACTGTCTACTCGTTGAACAAGTATCTGGCAAAAACGCTGGAAGTCGTGGAATCCATGATTAAGGAACCTGTGTTTCCGGAGAAAGAACTGCATACCATCCTGGATACGAATATCCAGCAATATCTGGTCAATACTTCTAAAGTAGACTTCCTTGCACACCGTGGCCTGTTACAGGCGCTTTACGGGACACAGCATCCATGTGGGCAAATTGTAGTGGAGGAGGATTATCATGCCATTACACCGGAAGTACTCCGTGACTTCTACGGACGGCATTATCATTCGGGCAACTGTTCCATTTTCCTGTCGGGTAAGGTGACGGAAGATATCATCCGCCGGGTGACCGGTGCTTTCGGGACTCCTTTCGGACAATATCAGCTGAAAGCATCAAAACCGATATTTTCATTCGTTGCCGTTCCCGAAAAACGAATATTCATAGAGCGTGAAGACGCTTTGCAAAGTGCGGTGAAGATGGGATGTACCACCATTACCCGTCAGAATCCTGACTATCTGAAATTACGCGTACTGATGACGCTGTTCGGAGGATACTTTGGCAGCCGTCTGATGTCTAATATCCGTGAAGAGAAAGGATATACTTATGGGATTTCTGCCGGAATTATGTTCTATCCGGATAGTGGTTTGCTGGGAATCTCGACCGAAACGGATAATGAATACGTGGAACCGCTGATACAGGAAGTATATAATGAGATAGACAAACTACACCGGGAGCCTGTTCCTATGGAAGAACTGACGATGGTGCGCAACTATATGCTGGGTGAAATGTGCCGGAGCTACGAATCGCCTTTCTCGCTGGCGGATGCGTGGATTTTTATTGCTACTTCGGGGCTGGATGACCAGTATTTCTCCCGTTCTTTGCAGGCTGTAAATGAGGTGACACCTCAGGAAATACAGGAATTGGCACAGCGCTATTTGTGCAAAGAGACATTAAAAGAGGTCATTGCTGGTAAAAAGTTGTCATAATTTGCTTTCCGGTATGGCACTTTTTGGGAGAGAAGTTGTATCTTTGTCCAAACTGTAATTTTAATGAGTAACGAGTAAAACTAATGAGGAAATATCTATATACTACACTTTTTTTGACTCTTCTTGCACAGGGAGGAGTGATGGCACAAGATAATAATACCAGCAAAGGTGGGTTCTTCGGAAAGTTGAAAGACACATTCTCTACAGAAATAAAAATCGGAAATTATACTTTCAAAGATGGTAGCGTCTATACAGGAGAGATGAAAGGACGCAAACCGAACGGAAAAGGGAAAACGGTCTTTAAAAATGGGGATGTCTACGAAGGGGAATATATCAAAGGAAAACGTGAAGGCTACGGAATCTATTCTTTTCCGGATGGAGAGAAGTACGAAGGTCAGTGGTTCCAGGATCAGCAACACGGAAAAGGAATCTATTATTTTATGAATAATAACCGTTATGACGGTATGTGGTTCCAGGATTATCAGCATGGTGCCGGAACGATGTATTATCATAATGGCGACTTATACGTGGGCAACTGGGCGAACGACAAGCGTGAGGGCGAAGGTACTTATACGTGGGCGAATGGTGCTAAATACAGCGGTCACTGGAAGAATGACAAGAAGAACGGCAAAGGCACCATGAACTGGGACGATGGCTGCAAGTACGACGGTGACTGGAAAGATGATGTACGTCACGGAAAAGGCGTATTCGAATATACTAACGGAGATAAGTACGATGGTGACTGGGCAGATGACATCCAGCACGGAAAAGGTACTTATTTTTTCCATACGGGAGATCGCTACGAAGGTTCTTATCTTTTGGGAGAACGTACCGGAGAAGGCGTTTACTATCATGCCAATGGAGATAAATATGTAGGAAATTTCAAAGACGGTATGCAGGATGGAAAAGGTACCTTCACGTGGGCAAACGGTGCTGTGTATGAAGGTGACTGGAAAAACAATAAACGCGAAGGCAAAGGTATCTATAAATGGAGTAACGGGGATGTTTACGAAGGAGACTGGAAAAATAATCGTCCTCACGGTCAGGGCTCTCTGAAAACCGTTGCCGGTATGCAATATAAAGGTGGTTTCGTAGACGGACTGGAAGACGGACAAGGCGTTCAGATCGACAAAGACGGTAACCGCTTCGAAGGCTTCTTCAAACAAGGAAAGAAAGATGGCCCTTTTGTGGAAACAGATAAAGACGGAAAGGTGATCAAAAAAGGAACCTATAAAATGGGAAGACTTCTTTAAAAGAAAGAATTATAGATAAATAAGAAAGCCGGCTAAATTCAAGTTTAGCCGGCTTTCTTTATCTTATCCTTTACTCATCATTCTTCATTTAGATGATATATTGTGAACTGATGGACTCGTTATTCATTACCCGCTTGATTGTTTCTGCAAACATATCAGCGATGCTCAGTTGTTTCACTTTCGCGCATTTCTTAGCGTAAGGGATACTGTCTGTAAATACCATTTCAGTCAATCCGGATTCCTGCACACGGAAAGAAGCAGGGTCAGACATTACACAGTGGCTGGCAATAGCGCGTACGGATTTGGCTCCGGCTTCCATCATGATATTGGCAGCTTTGGTGATGGTGCCTGCTGTATCTACGATGTCATCGATCAATACTACGTTTTTGTCTTTCACATCACCGATGATTTGCATGGAAGCTACTTCATTGGCTTTTTCACGTGACTTGTTGCAGAGTACCAAAGGTACACCAAGGTATTTGGAGAAAGTGCTGGCGCGTTTTGAACCACCTACGTCCGGTGTAGCAATCACCAGGTCTTCCAGTTTCAATGACTGGATATAGGGGAGGAATACGGCTGATGCATACAGGTGATCTACGGGGATATTGAAGAATCCCTGAATCTGGTCTGCATGCAAATCCATGGTAATCAGTCGGTCGATACCTGCTACTGAAAGCAGGTCGGCTACCAATTTAGCTCCGATAGATACACGAGGTTTGTCTTTTCTGTCCTGACGTGCCCATCCGAAATAGGGGATAACAGCTACGACGCTCTTTGCAGATGCACGTTTGGCGGCGTCGATCATCAGGAGAAGTTCCATTAAGTTGTCTGAGTTAGGGAAAGTAGACTGCACAAGGAATACATGTGCGCCACGAATTGATTCTTCGTAAGAAACGGCAAACTCACCATCTGCAAAGTGGGTGATGTTCATGTTTCCCAGAGGACAATTGAGACTTGCGCAGATTTTCTCTGCAAGATATCTCGAGTTAGTTCCCGAGAATACCATAAAGGGTGCTTTTTCGCTCATTTTGTAATAGATGTTACCTATTTGTTAATTTGCCTGCAAAGGTAGGAATTTCTCTTATTATTTAGAAAGACTTATTGTAGAAAAAATAATTTTCTCTCCAACTTATCGGAAATATTTGTAGATTTGCAAGTAAGAACGAAGAACTGAGAATGAAGAATGAAGAATTATGGACGAAAAACAGAAAATGAAGAGCGAAGAATGAAAGATAGTTATCGCCTGTCTTTTTATTCTCCATTTTCCATTTTCCATTCTCCATTATATATAATAGGAGTATTGTTGCTTTCCTCCCTTTTTTCGTGTACCGACATGGTGCCCACAAAAGAAGTGAGGCTTATCGACTCGCTGAATGGAAAAGCGTATGCTTATCGTTACCGTAATCTGGACTCTTCCTACAAATACGCCTATAAAGCATATCGGCAAGTAAACCTGTATAAGTCGGGGAAAGCGGAAGCTTCCAATAATCTGGGGTTCTGTGCTTTCATGAATATGGATTTCGACCGTGCCGAGGCGTATCATAAAGAGGTATACAAACTGACTAAAAATGAGCTTGAGCTGTTGATTGCAGACATCGGACTGATGAAAATCTGCCAGCGGACAGCGCTCAACAAAGAATTTTATGATTACCGGAACAGTGCCCTCCGACGGATGAAGCGTATCCGTGAAGAGAGCGACCTCTTTGCCGACCGTCACGAAGCGCTTCGGCTGGATTACGCATTTACCGAATTTTTTCTCGTTTCCTCCATTTACTATTACTATCTCCAGCAACGGCAGGAAGCGATAACCTCTATCGATAATATTCAGGAAGACGAAGCGTTGAGCGATACCAATCAGCTTCTTTATTATCATTATCTCAAAGGATCGGCTTCTTTGGTCGCAGCGAATACTCCGGAAGAACGGAAACTCCGCGAGTTTGACGAACTTTATTTCACTTGGCGGACAGCCGTGAAGAGCAAGCATCCGTATTTTGAGGGGAATGGAATGCAGGGGCTTGCCAATCTGATGGCATCCCCGTCTAATTTTGAGTTTTTCAAGACAAGGCGTACACATGCGTTGGATCAGTTTGATTTTCCGGTAGATTCTTTGTTCCCTTTGCGTTTGGCCCAACTGGCACTGGAGAAATTTCGCGAATATAATGACTTGTATCAGATTGCCGGAGCTTATGTATCTATCGGCAAATACCTGAATGCGCACGGACGTTATCAGGAAGCTTTGGATACATTATCAAAAGCATTGAACTGCGTAAACCATCATCACATGCTTTATTATCATAATGAAGTGGATACGCTGGATAAATTATATACGTTTGCCGAGGGAGATACTACTTATACCGGAGTTCCATGGATTGGACAGGAGAAGGTGAAGACCGTTCCCGAATGGATCTCACGGATAAGGGAGCAGTTGAGCGTTTCATATGCCGGGCTGGGGATGAAGGATGCTTCTGATTATAACCGGAATATCTATCTGGATATTTTGAACTTTACCCGTCAGGATAAGGAGTTGGAAAGCCGTTATTTGTCTTTGGAAGCAGGATCGCGACAGATGACGGTCGTTCTTTTTCTGGTTATTGTCGGCTTAGTACTGGTGATCATCCTTTGGTGGTTCTTCAACAAACGTTCCAAGATCAGGAATCAGGTGGATGTGGAACGTCTGCAACGGATTCTCTCTCTTTGTCGGGATATCACTTCTTCCATACCGATGAACGTACCTCTGATTCAGCAAGGCATTGACCAGTTGTTTGGGAAAGGACGTCTGACGCTGGAAATTCCGGAAGAAGGAAAAGCTGCACTGGTACCTTCTTCCCATCGACTGAACCGGGACGAGAAGGCATTGGTGCATGTAGTGGAACCTTATATCGTATGGGCTGCTGAAAATGAACAAATGGTGGCTACGTTGAGCGACGAGCGAAATCAGCTGGAGAAACAGCGGTATATCTACGAGCAGCATATTGCAGGAAACAAACGTCAGAATCTGATAAAGAAGGCTTGTATGGCCATCGTGAACGGGATTAATCCTTATATCGACCGGATTCTGAACGAAGTACATAAGTTGACGGAAAAAGGATATATTGATGACGCCAGGATAAAGAAAGAGAAATACCAGTACATTGATGAACTGGTGACTACCATCAACGAATATAATGATATTCTGGCACTTTGGATCAAGATGAAGCAAGGTACGCTTAGTCTGAACATCGAGACATTCAGTCTGAATGAACTGTTTGATTTGCTGGGAAAAGGACGGCGTGCTTTTGAAATGAAAAAGCAAAAGCTGGAAATCGAACCGACCACCCTGATGGTAAAGGCCGATCGCGCATTGACCTTGTTTATGATTAATACACTGGCTGAAAATGCCCGTAAGTATACGCCCGAGGGGGGAACGGTTAAAGTATATGCGCATGCTACCGACGCGTATGTGGAAATCTCCGTAGAAGATAATGGGAGAGGACTTTCAGCAGAAGATATCGCGCATATTATTGGTGAAAAGGTATATGATTCGCGTGCTATCGGCATGAAAGACGCGGCAGATCCGGAAGAACTGAAAGAGAATAAGGGAAGCGGTTTTGGTTTGATGAACTGCAAGGGAATCATAGAGAAATATAAGAAAACGAATGAACTGTTCCGGGTATGCGTATTCGATATAGAAAGCGAACCGGGAAAGGGAAGCCGTTTTTATTTCCGCTTGCCTTCAGGAGTACGTAAAGTGATTGGCGTGTTGCTCTGCCTGTTGCTTCCGTTGGGAATGGCTTCTTGTCTGCATGAACCCCTTCCGTCGATATTGCAGGATAGTGACTCCATTGCGATTACTACAGATTCTACTTATGAAGATCTGCTTGATGCAGCCTCTGATTATGCCAATGCCGCTTATTTTGCCAATGTGGATGAGAACTACGAAATAGCATTGCAGTATATAGATTCGGCAATGATGTCGCTGAATGAGCATTATAAGAAATATACGCGTACCCCTAAGCCGCATCGATACATGAAACTGGTGGGAAAAGGAACCCCTGCTGAACTGTTTTGGTGGAATGAACTTTTTGATTCAGACTATCATGTGATTTTGGATATCAGAAATGAAGCGGCGGTAGCATTCCTTGCTTTGAAACAAATTGATGCCTACAGTTATAATAATTCGGCTTTTACGGATTTATATAAGGTACAGGGAGAAGACCAGACTCTGGAAGGATATTGTAGGCAGTTGGAACGATCCAACACGAATAAGACGGTTGGTATCATCCTCTGTTTCGTCTTGCTGATCGTTTCTCTGATCGGCTATTATCTCTTGTATATGAGGAAGATGTTGCAGAACCGTTTGAACCTGGAACAGGTGCTTGAGATAAATCAGAAAGTTTTTGCCGCCTCTTTGGTCAGACCTCAGACTCAGGAGAACGAGGAAGCTCTTCAGAGGGAGGAAAATACGCTTAAAGAGATTCCGCAGCGCATCGTGAATGAGGCTTTTGGCTCAGTAAATGAGTTGCTGACAATCAGCCTGATGGGCATTGCGGTTTATAATGAGACTACGCATCGGCTGGAATATGCTTCCTGTCCCGGACAGGAAATGCCGGAGATGGTGCAGCAATGTTTTGAAACGGGTGAATATCTCTCAGAACAGAATTTGCAGGCGATTCCGTTGATGGTGGAAGCCGGAGGTGAGCATCAATGTGTAGGCGTGCTTTATCTGGAACGCAGGGAAGGGACGCAACAGGAAACGGATCATCTTCTTTTTGAGCTGGTAGCACGTTATGTATCGATTGTGGTGTTCAATGCAGTGGTAAAGCTTGCCACGCAATACCGGGATATTGAGTCGGCACACGAGGAAACACGCCGTGCTTCGTGGGAAGACAGTATGCTCCATGTGCAGAACATGGTGCTCGATAACTGCCTTTCGACTATTAAGCATGAGACGATTTATTATCCAAACAAGATTAAACAGATTATCGGTCGGTTGAATACGCAGAACCTTCCGGAAAAGGATGAACGGGAAGCTGTGGAGACGATTACGGAACTGATTGAATACTATAAAGGGATCTTTACGATTCTGAGTTCATGCGCTGCCCGACAGCTGGAGGAGGTTACTTTCCGCCGGAATACGATTCCGGTACAGGAGCTTTTTGATGCTGCTGGAAAATACTTCAGGAAGGTCATGAAAAACCGGACGGAAAAGGTAGAACTAATCATAGAACCGATGGAAGCCAAAGTGATCGGCGACGTGAATCAGTTGCGTTTCCTGTTTGAGAATCTGATTGATGAAGCATTGGCGGTTCGTGAAGAAGGAGTGATACGCTTGCAGGCTCGTAAGGACAACGAATATATCCGTTTCCTCTTTACGGATACCAGGCGCGAGAAGAGTGTGACGGAGCTGAACCAGTTGTTCTATCCGAACCTGGCTCGTATGACTTCCGGCAAAAAAGGGGAGTTGAGGGGAACGGAATATCTGATATGCAAGCAGATTATTCGTGACCATGATGAATTTGCGGGGCGCAGAGGATGCCGTATCAATGCCGAACCGGCAGAAGGGGGAGGATTTACGGTTTACTTCACCATCCCGCGCAGATAAGAAAGAAGACACATAAAAGTTATTAGATAAATAAAATGGAAGAACAGAAGTTTAAAGTTATTATTGTAGAGGACGTAAAACTGGAATTGAAAGGCACAGAAGAAATTTTCCGTCATGAGATACCCAACGCAGAAGTGATCGGCACGGCAATGACAGAAAGCGAGTTCTGGCCGTTGATGGAAGCGCAGCTTCCCGATCTGGTTTTGCTGGATTTGGGACTGGGAGGTTCTACGACGATTGGCGTTGATATCTGCCGGAATATTTTCAAACGTTACAAGGGGGTTCGTGTATTGATCTTTACGGGGGAAATACTGAATGAAAAACTGTGGGTGGATGTGCTGAATGCAGGAGCGGACGGCATTATTCTTAAAACAGGAGAATTGCTGACCAAGACAGACGTACAAGCTGTAATGGACGGCAAGAAGCTGGTATTCAACTATCCGATTCTGGAGAAGATCGTAGATCGTTTCAAAAAGTCGGTAGCGAATGATGCCAAGCGTCAGGAAGCGGTAATCAACTATGATATTGATGAATATGACGAGCGTTTTCTTCGCCATCTGGCATTAGGCTACACCAAAGATATGATTGCCAACCTGAAAGGGATGCCATTCGGCGTGAAATCATTGGAGAAACGACAGAATGACCTGATCGGACGTCTCTTCCCGAATGGAGAACGGGTGGGAGTGAACGCGACCCGTCTGGCTGTCCGTGCATTGGAATTACGCATTATCGATCTGGATAATCTGGAAGCTGATGAAGAGTAAATGGCGTATGCCGCATCCCGCTACGATGTTCCTGCTGCTGACAATGGCGGTGGTCTTTCTTTCGTGGATATGTGATATCTACGGACTGAAAGTAACGCTGCCGCAATCAGGGGAGGATATTCGGGTGCAAAGCCTGCTGAGTCCTGAGGGAATCCGCTGGTGGTTGCGGAATGCTATCAAGAATTTTACCGGTTTTGCTCCGCTTGGCATGGTGATTATCGCCATGTTCGGACTGGGGGTGGCCCAACATTCCGGATTTATCGATGCGTGCATCCGTCTGGGAGTGGGAAACCGGAAAGAGAAAAGAAAAGTTATTCTGTGGGTGATTGTCCTCGGATTGCTGTCGAACGTCATTGGTGACGGCGGTTATATTATTCTGCTTCCCATTGCCGCCATGCTGTTTCAGTGGGTGGGACTTCATCCGATAGCGGGGATTGTGACGGCTTACGTTTCCGTGGCCTGCGGATATAGTGCCAATATCGTATTGAGTACGATGGACCCGCTCTTGGCGCATACCACTCAGGAAGCCGCACTCACACTGATGGGATATCAGGGAAACACGGAGCCGCTGTGCAACTACTTCTTTATGAGCGCTTCGACAGTGGTAATTACAGGGATTGTTTATTGGGTGACTCAGAAATGGCTTCTCCCGAACTTAGGAAAATATGAGGGAAGTGTGAAAGTCGAAGCCTACCGCCCTTTGTCACGGAAAGAACGTCGTGCGCTGATGGTGGCTGTTACAGTGGCAGGGATATACGTTGCCCTTATTTTGTGGCTTACTTTCTCTTCCTATGGTATCCTGCGTGGCGTTAACGGAGGTTTGATGCACTCGCCCTTCATAGCCGGTATCCTGTTTCTGCTATCTCTGGGCGCAGGCTTTACGGGGATGGCCTACGGATTCAGCTCCGGTCGTTATCGCAGCGATAATGATGTGATCGAAGGACTTACCCAGCCGATTAAACTGCTGGGTGTGTATTTCGTTATTGCTTTCTTCGCTGCCCAGATGTTTGCCTGTTTCGAGTATTCTCATCTGGACAAGTGTCTTGCGATTATGGGAGCGGACCTGCTCTCTTCTTTTGAGCCGGCTCCCTTGTCCGCACTCATCTTGTTTATCCTGTTTACGGCGTTTATCAATCTGATTATGGTATCCGCCACTTCCAAATGGGCATTTATGTCTTTCATCTTCATTCCGATGTTTGCGCAGATGGGGATTTCGCCGGACGTCACGCAGTGTGCTTTCCGTATCGGAGACAGTTCGACGAATGCCATTACTCCTTTCTTATTCTATATGCCGCTGGTGTTGACGTATATGCGGCAATATGACAAACAGATCACATACGGATCGTTGCTGAAATATACATGGAGGTACTCCTTGTGCATTCTGGCAGCATGGACGTTACTGTTTATCGTCTGGTATCTGTTGAAGATACCGATGGGACTATAATTCACGATTCAAAGTTCCGGTTTTAACAACCGGAATTTTGAGTTTCTGAATTAATCGCTATATTTGCACCCGTCCCTTAAAGAAAAAGAACGAATGAATTTACCAGAAGTCTCTGAAAAACTAATCGAACAACTGAATCACGGTAGCACCAAAGCATTTGATAAAATTTATCATACGTACTATTTATACCTGTGTGCGATAGCTGTTTACTACGTACATGACAAGAGAGTCGCCGGTGAAATAGTCAATGATGTCTTCGTTTCTTTCTGGCAGAATCGCCACCATATCACTTATCCTGCCCTTCCGTATCTTCGTCGGGCTATTCAGAATGCAAGTATCAGTTATTTGCGGTCTTCCGCTTTTAATGAGCGTATGATGACCGAGCAGATGGAGGAAATATGGGCTTTTCTTGAAAATCATATTCTTTCTTCCGACAATCCGTTACAGGCATTGGAAAGCAGCGAAATGAACGAGATCATTCTGCGGAAAGTAGAGGAGCTCCCTGCCAAATGCCGTGCTGTTTTTAAGGCAAGCCTGTATGAAGGCAAGTCGTACAGTGAGATTGCGGAAGAGCAGAATATTAATGTCGCTACCGTCAGGGTGCAGATGAAAATTGCGCTGACTAAATTGCGCGAATCCCTTGGTACTCCCTATATGATAGCTATTTTGATGTTTCTCTAAAAAAAACGGTTTTCTTTTAAACGTTTCTTTTTTTATTGCGTATCTAGTTATATACACCCATAGAAAAAGAACGGTTTATGATAGAATATTACGATAAAGAAGAACTGGAATTACAGATTAGTAATTATTTGTCGGGCAATAGCACCGATGAAGAAAAAGAAACGTTGCTTGCCTTTCTGGCTTCCAATGAAGAAGCTGCCCGGACTTTCCGGGAAATGTCTGCCGTATGGGCACTTTCTTCCGTGCCGTCGTTTGCAGAAATAGAAAATTCCAATTTAGTGCAGATAAAGGAGAGAATGACTGCTCCTGTCTCTTCGAAGCCTGTCCGGAAACTGATACCTGTCTGGCTGAAAGTGGCTGCCGCCGTTATTCTGCTGATCGGCTGCAACTATTTCTGGTATACGTATACGGAAAATCTGACGGAAGTATATACCAACGCCGATTCTCCTTACGAAATCAAGGTTCCTGCCGGATCAAGAACGAATATCGTTCTTCCTGACGGGACGGAGGTTTCTCTGAATGCAGGTTCTGTATTGCGCTATCACCGTGGTTTTGGTATCCGCGAACGTAATGTGACGTTGGATGGCGAAGGATACTTTAAAGTTGCGAAAAATGCAGAGGTTCCCTTCTTCGTGAAGACGAACGATGTGCAGGTGCAGGTAGTCGGCACGGTATTCAATGTCCGTGCTTATGATGACGATAATTATGTGATGGTGTCTCTGCTGGAAGGCAGGGTGAATTTATCGGCGTCTGCTAATTCCGTAATGAAATTATTCCCTAATGAGCAGGCACTGTATAACAAGAACACCGGACGCATGGAAAAGCTGAAGACCAATGCAAGTAAAGCCTGCGACTGGCTGGACGGCGGACTGACCTTCGAGAACGCTTCGTTCGCTGATATTGCCCATCGTCTGGAACGTAAATTCCAGGTGAAGATCAGCATAGAAAGCGAGCGTCTGAAGGCCGAACACTTCTCCGGTTCCTTCGACAGCAATCAGAATATTCATGATATATTACGCGAAATCAACGTTGAGAAACAATACACGTGGAAAGTCAGTGGTGACACCATCTTTATTACCGATAAAAGAAAGGGGGTAAGATAAAAGAAAGAAGAAAAAACATGGACACAGCCGATAGATATACCGGCAGTCCGCAGCTACGATAAATAACTATATGTTAACCTTTAATAGTGAAAAAAATGAGATTGATAATAAGAAAAACATTATTGATGTTTCTGCTTTTGTCCCTAAGTAATGTCTTGACAGGTTTTCAACTTTCAGCGCAGGAACAAAACAAGAAGTTCAGTGTCAAAGCAGATAACGTTACTTTGAAAGAAGCCATTGAAGTAGTCAGGAAGCAGGGAAATTATTCTTTTCTGATTCGCAATAACGACATTGACCTGAATAAGAAAGTCTCTGTGAACGTGGACAAGGGTACAATTAATGACGTGATGGCCCAACTGCTGACTGGTACGGGGATCAGTTATGAAGTGAACGGAAACCGGGTGGTCATATTCCATGCCGCAGTGCCTGAAAAGGAACAGGGAAAAGCGTTTGTCCTGAAAGGCAAAGTGACCGATCCTTCGGGTGAAGGAGTGATTGGTGCCAATGTGAAAGTGCTGAATTCTACGGAAGGTACGATTACGGATATGGATGGAAACTTTTCTCTGTCGGTGACTCCGAATGCACGATTATCCGTGTCTTATATCGGATATGCTACGCAGGAAGTCGTTGTCAAAAATCAGACTCCTTTGCACATTGCTCTGAAAGAAGACAGCCGTCTGATTGACGAAGTGGTGGTAGTAGGCTACGGTGTACAGAAGAAAGCGAATCTGACCGGTGCGGTAAGCAGCGTGAAGATGGATGAAGTATTGGGAGACCGTCCGGTAGTGTCGGTCAGCGATGCCTTGAAAGGCGCGATGCCCGGTTTGCAGATTACGGGTAACTCCGGTAGACCTGGAGAGGAAATGAGTTTCAATATCCGTGGTGTCAACAGTCTGGATAAGAATGGCAAACCGTTGGTTCTGGTGGATAACGTAGAAATGGATATCAATATGCTCGATCCGAATGATATTGAATCAGTAACGGTCTTGAAAGATGCTGCTTCTTCGGCTATCTACGGGGCACGTGCCGCATTTGGCGTCATTCTGATTACGACAAAGAAAGGATCGGATTCAACCAGGCTTTCTATTAATTATTCTAACAATTTCTCATTTAGCAGACCTGCCAATATGCCTCGTAAGGCAACACCGCTTCAGACGGTGCAGGCTTATAAAGACATGGGAACCATCAACTATCAGAGTGGACAGAATGTGGATACGTGGCTGGATTTATTGAAAGAATACAATGCCAATCCTTCGGCTTATCCCGATGGGTATGCAATGGTGGACGGATTGCGCTATAGTCTGGCAGAAACCAATCTGTTTGATGATATGATGGAGACCGGTTTCCAGCAGACGCACAATCTTTCTGTAGGTGGCGGCACGAAAGATATATCTTATCGTTTCTCTTTCGGTATGGTCGATGAGAATGGAGTGCTGGCCTCGGACAAGGATGCGTATAAACGTTACAATGTGTCTTCTTATATCCGTTCGGACGTATTCTCATGGATTACTCCGGAACTGGATATCAAATACACGAACTCGAAATCAGAATTGCCGGAGACTTCGGGAGGATATGGAATCTGGGGAGCAGCCGTTGCCTTCCCGTCTTATTTCCCTACCGGAACAATGAATATCGACGGAGAAGAACTACCGATTAATACTCCCCGGAATCTGATTAATCTTGCTTATCCGACGACTATCCAGAAAAACAATATCCGTATCTTCGGAAAGGTGACGATTACTCCTTTGAAGAACGTCAAACTGGTGGGTGAATATACATACAACCATCTGAGTAATGAAAAGACCAAGTTTGAAAAGAAGTTCTATTATGCCCACGGAGGTAACTTTGTGAAAGAGACTTCGACGGCAAACTCTAAGTATGAAAACTCCAACGGCATTACCGATTATAATGCCCTGAACTTCTACGGAAACTACAATAACACATGGGGCAAGCATGAAGTCACCGTGATGGGAGGTTTCAATCAGGAGAGCAGTGACTATCGCTATGCGGAAATGTCGCGTATGAACATGATTAACGAAGACCTTCCTTCTATATCGCAGGCTACAGGAGATTATTTCGCTAAAGATAAATTCGAACGCTATACAGTAAGAGGATTATTCTATCGTATCAACTACTCCTTTGCCGGCAAATATCTGATTGAAACGAACGGACGCTATGACGGCTCTTCCAAATTTCCGAAAGACAGTCGCTTCGGTTTCTTTCCTTCTGTCTCTGCCGGATGGCGTGTGAGCGAAGAAGCGTTTATGAAACCGTTGACATCCGTATTGTCTAACTTAAAATTGCGTGCTTCGTGGGGTAATATCGGCAATCAGAGTATCACTCCATACGCTTATATTCCGGGTATGGATGCCGAGCAGGCTTACTGGACCGTTTCGGGTATCAAGGTAACCACCCTTAAACCTGCCGCATTGGTCAGTAACAGTTTTACCTGGGAGAAAGTGACGACTGTCGATGTCGGTTTTGATCTGGGTTTATTGAACAACAGGCTGAATCTTGTATTCGACTGGTATCGTCGTGATACGAAAGGTATGCTCGCTCCGGGAGCGGAATTACCGGCTGTGCTGGGTGCAAGTGCTCCTTTGCAGAATACTGCCGATCTTCGTTCCAAAGGATGGGAGATCACTGTAGACTGGAATGATCAGATCGGAAAAGTGAAATACAATCTGGGCTTCAACCTTTATGATGCTAAAACCAAGATTACCAAGTATAATAACGAGACAGGTCTCTTCGGCAAGGATAAGAACGATAAAGATACTTACCGTGTAGGTATGGAACTGGGTGAGATCTGGGGGTATGTTACCGACCGCCTGTATACTGTTGATGATTTCGATGCCGATGGCAAGCTGAAAGCAGGCATTCCAAAAGTGGAAGGCTACAATCCGAATTCGGGTGATATCCTGTATAAAGATCTGGATGACAACGATATTATCAACGGAGGCACAAGTACGACAAAAGATCCGGGCGACCGTAAGATCATCGGTAATAGTACCCGTCGTTATCAGTATGGCATCCACGGTGGTGCAAGCTGGAAGGGGTTCTCTTTATCTTTCCTGTTGCAGGGAGTAGGCAAACGTGATTTGTGGATTATGAATGACTTGTTCTATCCGCATTATGACGCATGGACGACGGTATATGACACACAACTGAATTACTGGACGCCGGAACGCACAGACAGCTATTTCCCCCGTCTGTATGAGAAAGCTGCCGGAAATACAGCTGCCAATACACGTATTCAGACCCGTTATCTGCAGGATGGTTCCTACCTGAGTATCCGGAACATCACCTTATCTTATAATTTCCCGTCCAAGTGGATGACTAAGATCGGTGTCAATAATCTGGCTGTCTTCTTTAGCGGTGAGAATCTTTATACATTCGATCATTTGCCGAAAGGACTCGATCCGGAACGTTCGGTAACGGATGACTTGGGACAACGCGGTTTTACCTATCCGTATATGCGGCAGTATTCGTTTGGTATCAACCTTTCATTCTGATTGTTTCACTATTTAAAAGAGTAATTGTTATGAAGAAATATATACTGGGTACGGGCATTAGTCTCTGTTTGCTGATGTCGTCTTGTTTGAATGACTCTTTTCTGGAAGTTTATCCGAAAGGACAACAGACGGAAGCGACAGTCTTTACTACCTATGATAACTTCAAAACGTATGCATGGGGATTATATAATGTATTCTTCGGATATACGTATGATACGGGGCAGACGGACGAAATATTCCGCGGAGATTTTGAGTCGGACAATATGATCAAAGGTTTGTCCGGATATGAAGGGCAGTGGGCATACCAGAAGGCGAAGGCAACAGATGAAGTCAAGGAATGGGATTACGACTATATCCGCCGGGTAAATCTGATGCTGGACAATATCGATGGTTCGCAGATGAATGATACGGAGAAGGAGCACTGGCGCAGTGTCGGCTATTTCTTCCGTTCATATAAATACTTTCAGATGCTTTCCCGCTTTGGAGATATCCCTTGGGTGGAGAATGCGTTGAAAGAAGACAGTCCGGAACTGTACGGCAAACGGGATAGTCGCGATCTGGTGGCTTCGAATATCCTGTCCAACCTGAAATATGCGGAGACACATATCGGTGCGGACGATGGCAAAAACACCATTGGTATATCTGTGGTGCAGGCACTTATTTCCCGTTTTGCTTTGTTCGAGGGTACTTGGCGGAAATATCATGGATTGTCTGATGCCGAGACTTACTTGAAAGAATGTGTACGTGCGTCGGAAGAAGTTTTGAAGGTTTATCCGAATGTGCATCCACGGTATGACGAGCTTTTCAATTCGGAATCTTTGGATGGGGTAACGGGCATTATCTTGTATAAAGCCTATGAAACCGGTCAGTTGATGCATGGTCTGACACGTATGGTGCGTACCGGTGAATCTTATATTGAGGCGACAAAGGATGCGGTAGACAGTTATCTGTGTACGGATGGTCGTCCGGTAAGTACTACCACCAGTCGGTATGGCGGTGATAAGGAGATTTACGGACAGTTCCGCGACCGTGATTACCGGTTGTATCTGACGATATGTCCTCCCTATATGGTAAAGAAAGAAAATGGTCCGAGCACGGCCGACTGGAAATATACGGATGATGCGCAGGACAGAGAGTTTATAGATCTTCTTGCTACAATCTCCGGTGAGACTTATCATCGTTTGCCGTCTTCCAACTTCAAAGGATTCACGGTGCAGGGGCAGCCGCACTTCAAGAATCAGAATTGGGGACAGGGCTGGAATGCTTCTCAAATGGGATTCTGGGTATGGAAGTACTATAATACGCATACCGTAGCTACCAATGCCAATGGAGTGAATACGACAGATGCGCCTTTGTTCCGTGTAGGAGAGGTAATGGTGAATTATGCCGAAGCCATGTGCGAATTAGGTAAGTTTGATCAGACGGCTGCCGATAAATCCATTAATAAACTTCGTGCACGCGGTCATGTAGCGAAAATGACGGTCGAAGACATTACGGATGATTTTGATACGGCCCGTGATCCTTCCGTTCCTGCTCTTCTGTGGGAGGTACGCAGGGAGAGACGTGTGGAACTGATGGGGGAAGGATTCCGCTTGGACGACCTCCGTAGATGGAAGAAAGGAGACTATGTCAATAAACGCCCGTTGGGAGCATACGTGACGGGAGCTTCGGCTAAAAATCTGAAAGTGACCGGCGGACCGAACAATGACGAAGGGTATGTTTACTTCTTTGACGCTCCGCTCGGATGGCAGGAACATTATTACCTGTATCCGCTGCCTCTGAAGCAGCTGGCACTGAATACGAATCTGGAACAGAATCCGGTATGGACTAAATAATTTTTTGAGTAAAAACAGAGGCAAGACCTGTAATATTTTGTATATTGCAGGTCTTGAAAATTTAAACTATAAAATGAAGAACGCTATTTCGGTAAAATATACCCTTCTTTGCGGGACAGCTTGCTGTATGGCCTCTGCTGTGCAGGCGCAGCGCACTGTCTCCGATGTTTCCAGAATGAATGTTCTTTTTCTGATGGCTGACGATATGCGTCCCGAACTGGGTTGTTACGGAGTGGAGGCGGTCAAGACTCCGAATATGGATCGTCTGGCATCGAGCGGAGTCTTGTTTCAGAACGCTTATTGCAATGTTCCGGTGAGTGGCGCTTCCCGTGCCAGCCTTCTGACAGGCGTATATCCTCACTATCCCGATCGTTTTGTGAATTTCTCGGCTTATGCCAGCAAGGATTGTCCGGAGGCTATACCTCTTTCCGGATGGTTTACAAAGAATGGTTATCATACAGTTTCGGATGGCAAAGTTTTTCACCACATGAGCGATCATGCCGCATCGTGGAGCGAACCTCCCTACCGGAATCATCCGGATGGATACGATGTCTATTGGGCGGAATATAATAAATGGGAACTTTGGATGAACTCGGAATCGGGCAAGACGATCAATCCCAAGACTATGCGCGGACCGTTTTGCGAGTCAGCGGATGTTCCGGATACGGCATACGATGACGGAAAACTGGCGGAACGTGCCATTCGTGACCTGCGGCGTATGAAAGAGATGAACAAGCCGTTTTTCCTGGCTTGCGGATTTTGGAAACCTCATTTGCCGTTTAATGCCCCGAAGAAATATTGGGATTTGTATAAGCGGGAAGAGATACCTTTGGCTCCCAACCGTTTCAGACCGGAAGGCTTGCCGGAACAAGTCCGTAATTCGAGTGAAATATATGCTTATGCACGGGTGACTGATACAAGTGATGCTGATTTTCAGCGGGAAGTGAAGCATGGATATTATGCTTGCCTGAGCTATGTGGATGCACAAATCGGAAAAGTGCTGGACGCTCTGGATGAGTTAGGCCTGGCGGAGAATACGATTGTGGTACTGTTGGGAGATCACGGCTGGAATCTGGGCGAACATGATTTTGTGGGTAAACATAATCTGATGGACCGTTCTACTCATGTGCCGTTGATTATCCGTGTGCCCGGAATGAAAAAAGGAAAGACCCGGTCGATGGTTGAGTTTGTGGATTTGTATCCTACTTTGTGCGAGTTATGTCAGATTCCACAACCTGGAGAACAGTTGGATGGACAGAGCTTTGCGAAAGTATTCAGCAACCTGAAGGTTAAGACGAAGGATGAAGTCTATATTCAGTGGGAAGGGGGAGACAATGCGGTTGACCAACGTTTTAGTTATGCCGAATGGATGAAAGGGGACGTGAAGAAAGCAAGTATGCTGTTCGATCATCGGATAGATAAAGAAGAAAACAAAAATAGAGTCAATGAGAAAAAATATAAAAGTAAAGTTGAATCACTCTCTTCTTTTATCAAAGTGAAGAAATCATCATTAAAAAAATAATATGAGAACACCAATTATGTCATGCTGCCGCTTGATGGCAGTTGCTTTATTCCTGTTTTGCAGTATGCCGCTCTTTGCTCAGCGGCAGGATATTTTATTAAACGACAACTGGAAGTTCCGATTCTCGCATCAGGTGCAGAAAGGGTCGGAAATAAGAGTAGATCTGCCCCATACCTGGAATGCGCAGGATGCTTTGTCCGGAAAGATCGACTATAAACGGGGAATCGGTAATTATGAAAAGAAACTGTTCATTCGTCCCGAATGGCAAGGCAAGCGTCTTTTTCTTCGTTTCGAAGGGGCGAACAGTATAGCAGATGTATTTATCAATCGCCGTCATATCGGTGAACATCGTGGAGGATACGGAGCTTTTGTCTTTGAAATAACCGGAGAGGTGAATTATGGAAAAGAGAACTCTATATTAGTGCGGGTGAATAATGGAGAACAACTGGACGTGATGCCTTTGGTGGGTGACTTTAATTTTTATGGCGGTATTTACAGGGACGTACATCTGTTGATCACTGATGAGGCTTGTATTTCTCCTTTGAATTATGCTTCTCCGGGAGTTCGTCTGATACAGGATAGTGTCAGTCATCAATATGCGAAAGTAAGGGCGGTCGTTGATTTGGCAAATGGCAATAATGCCGGTCAGGAAGTAGAACTGGGTGTCCGTTTGCTGGATGGTCAAAAAGTGGTGGCGGAGCAGAAACAGACACTTTCTCTTGCCGGGAATGCAGCTTTGCAGCAGGAACTTACATTCGAAATAAATAATCCTCATCTGTGGAATGGCCGTCAGGACCCGTTCCTTTATCAGGCGGAGGTATCCTTGTCGAGAGGAGGGCAGTTGGTAGATTGTGTGACACAGCCTTTAGGACTTCGTTATTATCGGATTGATCCGGATAAGGGATTCTTTTTGAATGGCAAGCATCTGCCTCTTCACGGTGTTTGCCGTCATCAGGACAGGAGTGAGGTGGGTAATGCTTTACGTCCTCAGCATCATGAAGAAGATGCAGCCCTGATGCTGGAAATGGGAGTGAATGCGGTTCGTCTGGCACATTATCCGCAAGCTACCTATTTCTATGATCTGATGGATAAGAATGGCATCATTGTCTGGGCAGAAATACCTTTTATCGGTCCCGGAGGATATGATGATAAAGGATTTGTCAATCTGCCTTCTTTCCGTGCCAATGGGAAAGAACAGCTGAAGGAGCTGATCCGCCAGCATTTCAATCATCCTTCCATCTGTGTATGGGGGCTGTTCAATGAACTGCTTGAATCCGGCGATAATCCGGTGGAATATATCAAGGAATTAAATGAGCTGGCGCATCAGGAAGATACTACCCGCCCTACCACTTCGGCAAGTAATCAAATGGGTGACTTGAATTTTATAACAGATGCCATCGCATGGAATCGATACGACGGATGGTATGGAGGCACCCCGGCCGATTTAGGACGCTGGCTGGACGGTATGCATAGAGATCATCCGGAAATCCGTATTGCCATCAGTGAGTATGGTGCTGGTGCCAGCATTTATCATCAGCAGGATTCGTTGGTAAAATCCGTGCCAAACAGTTGGTGGCATCCGGAGAATTGGCAGACTTATTATCATATAGAGAACTGGAAAGCGATTTCTTCCCGTCCTTATATATGGGGTAGCTTTGTATGGAATATGTTTGATTTCGGTGCGGCTCACCGTACGGAAGGTGATCGTCCGGGAATTAATGATAAGGGGCTGGTTACCTTTGACCGGAAAGTACGTAAGGACGCGTTCTACTTTTATAAGGCTAACTGGAACAAGGAAGAACCTGTGCTTTATCTGGCCGGAAAACGTAACACCGTACGTTCCCGATGTCTGCAAACAATTACTGCATTCACTAATCAGCCCGGGGCGGAACTGTTTGTCAATGGAAAAAGCTATGGTAAGGCAATGCCGGATCAGTATGCTATTTTGGAATGGAAAAATGTGGAGTTGCAGCCGGGAGAGAATGAAATAAAAGTAGTTTCTATCAATAAAAAAGTAAAATTGATGGATAGTTTTCGCTGCAAACTATAGCATAATGCAATAGAAAGCATTACCTTTGCGGTCTATGTGTAAAGCAAAGAAGGAGTCCGTGAAGTAAATAACCTTTGGCAGTCTGTCAAGGTTATCCCTTAATTCATACTCTGGCATATTCTTGCCAGAGTTATTTTCATATTCTATATAATAAGTATAATCGCATGTCTATAAAGCGGATAATAACTATCTGCAAGATATACATGCTCAAAAAAACAATGAAATGATAAATTCAATTAATATACAAATCAGAGAGACCAATACAGATGATTTCGACAGCATAATGACTGTTGAAAAACAAGCGTTTGGCTATGACAAAGAAGCACAGTTGGTAGCCGATCTGCTGGCTGACAAAACTGCAAAACCAATGGTTTCGTTGCTCGCTTTCTACAAAGGTGAGGCTGTCGGACACATTCTCTTCACCAGAGCCTATTTTGATGGTCAGGGAGCACAACAGATGATGCACATTCTTGCACCTTTAGCTGTCAAGCCGGAATATCAACGGCAGGGTATAGGCGGAATGCTGATACGGGAAGGTATAGAGAGGTTGCAGGAAAAAGGTTCGTGCCTTGTGTTTGTATTGGGGCATAAAGAATATTATCCAAAATATGGTTTTATACCGGATGCAGCCAGGCTGGGTTATCCTGCTCCTTACCCGATACTGGAACAGTTCTCGGATTATTGGATGGTTCAGGCAATCAGTCCGAAGGGATTTGATGTGGATAAAGGAAAGATCAGGTGTTCGGATGAGTTGAACAAACCTGAACATTGGAGAGATGATGAATCGGACAGATAGTTCCCTGATAGTAGTTTGTTAAAATAGAGGAAATATATAAAGATTTAGGTAGCTTTATTAGTGCAGCCTAAATATAAGACTTATTTTTGTGTGGGGCTGTCCAAAATCGGACAGCCCCTTTTTTAGATGTATTAGTATTTTCTATTATCTTTCATCGCCTTCCTCCACCTCTTAAAAGCCCTCATAAGGCTATCTTCCTCCACTGTACCTTCCATATTATAATGTTCCACAAAAAGCTCCATCGAGCGTTTGAACATGATTCCGTTTTTGAATTTATTCTCCAGCAGAAATTCATAGAGTTCCGCCCTCATTTCCACTTCGATTTCCTTTTCTATGGTTAATGCGCTTTCCTGCCCGATATAATTATATACTTCCGGATTCTTTCCGTAGGCTGGATTAGGCAGAACAAACGTGATATTTCCTGTTTCTTTCCAGGATACTTTGGATGGATGCGGGACGGATAACTGATAGAGAAAATGATAGATGGGAGTGATGTGAGAGAGATGGATAGGAATCGGTTTTCGGAGAGAGGCTGACGAAGAAGGTGAGGGGCGACTTTCGGATTCGGGTTCTAAACTTTGTGCGTAACGTACGTACATATACCTTGCCAGATACGGCTTGATGGTAATTGTAACTGTAACCATGGGATTTTAATTCTTAATTGTAAATAAATATTATATGCATCAGACCGCTTCGGGTCATGAATTCCGTTTTGTTTGTTGAGAAAAATCCCATGGGTTACGGGGACGGAATTATGCTTTTATAAGAAATTGAAAATCAAATAGTTACAAATACCTCTTTTTGGTTTAAAACCAAAGGGCCGTTCCTTTAAAACCAACGCCCCGTTTCTTTAAAACCAAGAGGGTGTTTCTCGGTGAGAAACGGAGGTATTGGTTAAAACCGAAGTGCAAAGCTAGGACGAATATTCGTATTTTTCAAAATAAGGAAAATGCCGGTTGATATTACTGTGTAATGATATGAGAATTATCCGCTACCAATTAAAATTGCGCGTATATACGCGGGGATTGATGTTGATAAATAGTACGGTTTTTGCGGTTGAGCGTTTAACAAAGTTTATTACAAACAGGCGTTTTTCCTTTGCCTCTCTTTTTTTACGTGCCTCCCTTGCTCTCCGGAACATCTGTCCGGCCGTTACCACTCTTCCTGAATTAAATAAAATTAAGAATCTCTGCCGGACGAAGATGGAATTTTCATATTTTCGCCCTATACTTGTATATAAAATAACTAGTGATATAAGATGAAAAGTAAGAATGGATTTAGCCGGTGTGGGGAACTATACATCGGTCGTTTACAAAAAGAGGGGCGCTTTTCTACAGCGCATGTCTATAAGAATGCCCTTTTTTCTTTCAGTAACTTTTGTGGTACGCAGAACGTGTCGTTCCGTCAGGTTACCCGTGAGTGTCTGCGCCGTTACGGTCAGCATCTGAGTGATTGTGGTTTGAAACCGAATACGGTTTCTACCTATATGCGTATGTTGCGTAGTGTTTATAATCGTGGAGTGGAGTCGGGGAGAGCTCCGTATGTCCCCCGACTGTTTCATGATGTATATACCGGAGTGGACATTCGGCAGAAACGCGCGTTGCCGGTTCCGGAATTGCATAAGCTTCTGTATGAGGATCCCAAGACGGACCGTTTGCGACGTACACAGGCCATTGCCGGATTGATGTTCCAGTTCTGCGGGATGTCCTTTGCCGATCTGGCACATCTTGAGAAGTCTGCCCCGGATCAGAATATTCTCCGTTACAGCCGTATCAAGACGAAGACTCCGATGAGTGTGGAAATCCTTGATACGGCGCAGGAGATGATCAGCCAGCTCCTGAATCATCAGCCTTCACGTCCGGATTGTCCCGACTATCTGTTCGATATCCTTTCGGGTGACAAGAAGCGTAAGGATGAACGTGCTTACCGTGAATACCAGTCCGCCCTTCGCCGGTTCAATAACCATTTGAAGGGATTGGCAAAAGCTTTGCGTCTGACTTCTCCGGTGACTTCCTATACGCTCCGCCATTCATGGGCGACTACCGCCAAATATCGTGGCGTCCCTATTGAAATGATCAGCGAGTCGCTGGGACATAAGTCCATCAAGACAACCCAGATCTATTTGAAGGGATTCGGACTGAAGGAACGTACGGAAGTAAATAAGATGAATTTATCTTACGTGAAGAACTACTCAATGGAGGCGTTGTAAATATATAAAATATTAATAGTCAGTATTAAACTATGTGCATTACTTCTTAGGTAACGGATTTAAATATGACGCAAAGATAGACAAAAACACAAATAGGAAACAAATAAAATTCCATTTTTTTTCGTTTTATCCGCAAATAAGGCAAAAAAGTCTTTGAACATGAAAAAACATTATCTTCATGTCCCACTGCCGTTATACCATATTTCCACAGGAATATACCCCTTCTCGCAGGCTGCAAACTCCTTCTATCACGTATTTGTCGATGTTTTTCACTGTTCCCATTCTGTTTGTCTTTGAATGTATAGGTTTCCGTTACCTAAGAAGTAACGGACAAAAATGGGGTAAAAAAAGATGATTCTAACAAACAAGAAATCTATTAATGCTGGGCCTAGCTATGGGACAGGGGAAGGCGTAGCACACTCAAAACGCTGGTATGTCGCCTTGGTTCGTATGCATCACGAGAAGAAAGTTTCGGAGTATTTAGACAAGATGGGCATTGAAAATTTCATCCCTCTTCAACAGGAGATGCATCAATGGAGTGACCGTCGTAAACTGATCGAATCCGTCCTTCTTCCAATGATGGTCTTTGTACATGCCGACCCGAAAGAACGGGTGGAAGTTCTGAGCCTTTCTACAGTGAGCCGTTATATGGTGATGCGTGGTGAAAGCAATCCTGCCGTTATTCCTGATGAGCAGATGGCCCGTTTCCGTTTCATGCTCGACTATTCCAAGGAAGCCGTATGCATGAGCAGTTCTCCTTTAGCCCGTGGCGAGCAGGTCCGTGTGATAAAGGGACCTTTGTCGGGGCTTGTCGGCGAACTCGTCAGTGTTGACGGTAAGAGTAAGATTGCTGTCCGTCTGAATATGCTGGGATGCGCCTGTGTGGATATGCCTGCCGGGTATGTGGAATCAATAAAAGCCGTAGTTTGACAAGATAATTAGATCTGTATAATGGAGTTACAGGATAAAATCTTTCATCTTCATAATCAGGCCCATCGCCTTCTTCATATCGAATGCTCCGGCAGTTATTTGTATGCTGACGACCTGGCTCAGCTGAATAAGGATATTCATAATGAAATGAATGAGTTATATCCTCTGCATGGCAGTACTCCGGAACAGGACGCTTCCTTGTGTCTTGCTCTTCTGTTGGGCTATAGTGTGAGTCTGTATGCCAGTCTGGAGGATGACTTGAAAAGGGAACATATTCTTTCCCGTTCTCTGGAACTTCTTGAAACTCTTCCTCCCTCACCTTTGAAAGATGATTTATATACTGTTTGCAAAGAGTATATGAGTGTATAAAGTTTAAAATTAAGATATTGGGGAATAATATTTATGAAACAGACATTAGAAGGTGTTTTAAAATACCTCCGGAAGAATTATTGTAGTTATTGGATTATATTGGGAATTGATACAGCTATAGCTGTTCTTTGTACATGGATAGCCTACATCGGTATCTATAGTATGACGGGAATTTCTGTACGAACAGATGTTTTTGCGAAAATTATAGGAATTTCTTTTATTTCCAGTATACTCGGTTCATACATATTTCGTACTTATCGCAATACCATACGTTTTTCACAATTAAAGGAATTGTGGCGTCTGATGGGAAGTGCATGTTTAAAAGCCATTTGTATGGTTATTGCTATTTGGATTTTCATACCTCAAATGGGCTTGTCCAACAGTCAGAGAATGATCTTTGTATTATTCGATGGTATGCTGACCTTTATTGCAATGGCTGGATTTCGTATTCAGCTGATACTGATCTACGAGTTTCTTCTTAATCAGATGAATAAGAAAAACGAGCGTATTCTGATATATGGTAAAGATGATAAAAGTGTGGCATTGCAGGTACGTCTGATGAATAGCAGACATTTCAAAGTTGTTGGTTTTTATGTTTATGATACAAGTGCTTCGATCCTTCGTGTAGCAGGCTTTCCGGTTTATTCTTTTAAGAATGAAGGAGATTTCAAAAGACAGATGCACAAGCATTGCATCCAAAGTATTTTATTTGCACGTTATGAAGATACCCGAGAAGAGGAAGACCGTTTACTTCAATTTTGCAAAAAAAAATAAAATCAGAACACTGATAGCCCCTTCTATTAGTGAGGCTGATGAACATGGAAACTTTCATCAATGGGTACGTCCTATTAAGATAGAAGATTTGCTGGGGCGTCCGGAAATCAGTATCAATATACAGGAAGTTGCAGCAGAATTTCGGGATAAAATAATTATGGTAACGGGGGCTGCCGGGAGTATTGGTAGTGAGCTGTGCCGTCAGTTGGCGCAAATGGGCATTCGCAAATTAATAATGTTCGATTCAGCCGAAACTCCTTTGCATAATGTACGTCTTGAATTTGAAAAGAAATATTCAAATCTAGACTTTGTTCCCATCATTGGAGATGTCCGTGTGAAAGAACGTCTCCGTATGGTGTTCGAAACTTATCAGCCTCAGATAATCTTTCATGCCGCTGCCTATAAGCATGTTCCATTAATGGAGGAAAACCCTTGTGAAGCTGTACTGGTCAATGTTGTCGGCTCTCGCCAGGTTGCTGATATGGCAGTGGAATACGGAGCAGAAAAGATGATCATGGTCTCTACCGATAAGGCTGTAAATCCTACTAATGTAATGGGATGCTCGAAACGTCTGGCAGAAATCTATGTACAAAGTCTGGGCTGTGCCATCCGTGAGGGAAAAGTAAAAGGTCGTACCAAATTTATCACTACCCGCTTTGGTAACGTTTTGGGTAGTAACGGTTCTGTAATTCCCCGTTTTAAAGAACAGATTGAGAATGGTGGTCCTGTCACAGTGACTCACCCTGATATCATTCGTTTCTTTATGACTATTCCCGAAGCTTGTCGTCTGGTAATGGAAGCTGCTACGATGAGTGAAGGTAATGAGATTTTTGTTTTTGAGATGGGGACGGCTGTGAAGATTGTTGACCTGGCTACCCGTATGATCGAACTTGCCGGTTATCGTCCTGGTGAAGATATTGAGATTGAGTTTACGGGATTGCGTCCGGGTGAGAAGCTTTATGAAGAAGTATTGAGTGATAAGGAGAATACAATCCCTACAGAAAATAAGAAGATAATGATAGCGAAGGTACGTCATTATGAATATACTGATATCCTTGATACTTATGGAGAGTTCGAGAATTTATCCCGTACGGTAAAGATCATGGATACAGTGAAGCTAATGAAGAAAGTGGTACCTGAGTTTAAATCCAAGAACTCACCGAAGTTTGAGGTATTGGATAATAACTGAAAGATTGTCTAAAAGGGAAGAATAAGTTTTCGAGCGTGAGGAACAATCTATTCCCGCATAAAAAGAATCTGAAATGTTAATTTGTAAAATATAAGTAATGTTTGGTCACTGATATTTATAATAATGGAAAAGCAATTGAGTACTAACAAAGTGCAAAGAAAATAAGGAATTCAAAGTCATTTAAGATAGTTGTTTCATAAAGATTAATATAATCGTATATAGTCACATTTATGGCAAAAAAAGTAATGCTCGTTTTTGGCACTCGTCCAGAGGCTATTAAGATGTGCCCACTCGTTAATGAGCTCCAAAAGCATATGAAGGAGTTCGAAACTATCGTTTGTGTTACAGGTCAGCATAGAGAAATGCTTGATCAGGTGCTCAAGCTATTTGAAGTTACTCCTGATTACGACCTGAACATCATGAAGCAAGGTCAGGATTTAACTGATGTGACCGCTCGCGTCCTTACTGGTATGCGTGACGTGTTCAAGGAGTGTCGTCCTGATGTAGTGCTTGTCCATGGTGATACTACCACTTCTACAGCAGCTGCCCTTGCAGCATTCTATGCACAGATTCCTGTTGGCCACGTAGAGGCTGGCCTTCGTACCCACAACATCTATAGTCCTTGGCCAGAGGAAATGAATCGCCAGATCACCGGTCGTATTGCTACCTATAACTTCTCACCAACCTCAGTTTCAGAGATAAACCTTCTTGCAGAGAAAGTCCTTGGTCAAATCTTCGTAACTGGTAATACTGTTATTGATGCCCTCCACATGGTGGTTAGCAAACTGAAGAACGACAAAGTACTTGCAAAGGAACAGGACAATGTACTTGCAGTAGCAGGTTATGATGTAAGTCGTCTCTCAGATGGTAAGAAGCTCGTCCTTATTACCGGTCATCGTCGTGAGAACTTTGGTGATGGTTTCATCCATATGTGTACAGCTATAAAAGACCTTACTCAGAAGTATCCTGATGTAGATTTCGTTTACCCAATGCACCTCAATCCTAACGTGCGTAAGCCAATCCATGAAGTCTTTGGCGAGAATTTGGATAACTTTGAAAATTTGTTCTTCATTGAGCCACTTCAGTATTTGGAGTTCGTTTACCTCATGGAAAAGTCAACTATTGTTCTTACTGATTCAGGCGGAATTCAGGAAGAGGCTCCAGGACTTGGCAAACCGGTACTTGTAATGCGTAACACTACAGAGCGTCCAGAAGCGCTCGGCTCTGGAACCGTCCATTTGGTAGGTACTGATTATAAAAAGATTGTGAATGAAGTAAGTGCGCTTCTTGATGATGAAGCTACTTATGAGAAGATGAGTCATGCAGTTAACCCTTATGGTGATGGTAAGGCTTGTAAACGCATTATTGCTGCTCTCAATGGTGAGAATCCTACTCCTTATGGAAAGTAAAAAGAATAATAAGTAAAATGTCAAAATAAGTCATGGTTAACGTAATTGGCCTCGGCTACATTGGACTTCCTACAGCTCTGATGATGGCCTCGCATGGTGTTGAAGTTGTCGGCACTGATTATAACAAAGAACTCGTTGCAACTCTTAATGCAGGTAAGACGACCTTTAAGGAGGATGGTCTTGATGAACTTTTCAATGATGCAGTAAAAGCTGGCATTAAGTTTACCACTGAATATCAGAAGACTGACATGTACATCGTCAGTGTACCTACCCCTTATGACAAGTTCTCAAAGAAGGTTGACGCATGCTATGTTGTAGTAGCTATCAAGGAAGTGATGAAGATATGTCCTAAGGGAGCAACCGTTGTTGTTGAGTCAACAGTTAGCCCTGGTACTATGGACAACTTCGTACGTCCAGTAGTCGAGGAGAATGGCTTTAAGATTGGTGAAGACCTCCACCTTGTTCACGCACCTGAGCGCATTATTCCAGGTAATATGGTTTATGAGCTTCTCCACAATAATCGTACTATTGGTGCTGATTCCAAGGAAATTGGCGAGAAGGTAAAGCAGTACTATGTATCGTTCTGTCAGGGGGAAATCGTTGTTACTGACATCCGCTCTGCAGAGATGACCAAGGTTGTTGAGAATACCTTCCGTGCAGTCAACATTGCCTTTGCTAACGAGCTTGCACGCATCTGTCGTCATGATAATATGGACATTTACGAGATTATTAAGATTTGTAATATGCACCCACGTGTTAATATCCTTCAGCCAGGCCCAGGTGTAGGTGGTCACTGTATTTCTGTTGACCCATGGTTCCTTGTAGGTGATTACCCACGTCTTGCTAAGGTTATAGATGAGTCAATGAAGACAAACGACTCACAGCCTGAGTTTATCCTTAACCGTATCCATGAAATTATGAAGGAGAACAACATCGAGAATAACCGTAAGGTAGGTCTTTACGGCCTCACTTACAAGGAGAATGTCGATGACTATCGAGAGTCACCAACTCTCCAAATGCTTGAATTACAAGAGCATCATCTTGCACGTCCACTTAAGTGTTATGACCCATTCCTCGTAGGAAACAAGATTGCAGAAAATCAGTACGATGACTTCGATGAGTTTCTTGTTGATATAGATATGGTTGTTATTATGGTTAAGCATGATCACATTAAGGGAAATTGGAATAAGCTGAAGGGCAAGGTTATTCTTGACTGCTTCAATATCTGTCCTCTTGAAGGCGTTTATCATATTTAATATTACATTACTGTCCCATTAAAATCTAAAAGAGTTCTTTGAAATATTTGAA
>NZ_QTLF01000023.1:0-78888 GCF_003434395.1 Bacteroides sp. AM23-12 | reverse complement strand
CATGCAGCCTGCCGGAGTGGTCGGCAGCGGACGCCGGGACGGGACAACCCGTGCGCCAAGGTGTAAGCGCAAGACAGTGAAAACCCTTTCACCCACGTTAGGGATTGCAGGGGAAAGCCCGACCCGAAGGGGAACGCTCCGACAATCATCCGGAAACACGAATTGACCGTAATAACTTATTTCTTAAAAGTTATCAGAATTATGACTCTTTTCCGTAATTTTGAAACCTCTAATGAACATGGCTATGAATAGAAACATACTCACCTTTTTAAATGAATATGCGGAAATACCCGATCCGCAATATGCCATCATGCTGCGAGGTGCCTGGGGATGCGGCAAAACGTTTTTTATCCGCCAATGGATAAAGCAACTGAAAAACGATAAAGATGCAGACAAGTTAAAATGGCGGCCCATATATGTGTCTTTATATGGTTTGACCACTACCCAGCAAATCACAGAACAAATCAACAAGGAAATATCCCCGTGGCTGTACAGCAAGGGAATGAAACTGGCCAAGAATATATTAAAAGCCGCCTCGAAAATCGCTTTGAAATATGACATCGACGGTGACGGAAAGGATGAAGGGAGTGTAACCTGTGACTTGGACTCCATTTTGTTGTTGAAAGAAGAAAATTCCGAAATAAAAGGAAACAAGATTCTGATTTTTGACGACCTTGAAAGATGTGATGTAAAACTGGAAACCTTGTTGGGATACATCAATTACTTTTCGGAACATTGTAAATGCAAGGTCATCATCATTGGCGATGAGAACAAGATTTCCGAAAAAGAGGACGATAAGTGCAAGTTGAAATTCAAGGATTTCAAGGAAAAGACTATCGGGCGTACTTTTGAGATCAAATTAAATATAGGGGAGACACTCGATTTCTTCATTGGCGAGATATCCACCAACAACAGGAACCTCTTGTCTGAGAACAAAGAGCTTATCATCAAGATATTCCATGCCTCTAAATTCGATAATTTAAGAGTCCTGCGGCAATGTCTGAACGATTATCACAGGATAGCCATGGCTTTGCCGGAGCATTATCATAAATCTCCCAAGTACAAACTTGTCATAACATCGTTGTTGGCAAATTTTGTCGCCGTTTACTGCGAGTATAAGGGTGGGAATACTCGGATCGGAAGCCTATTCAACAGCCTGTATGACATGTTCCCGGATAAAGAGAAAGATGAGGAGCGTGAAAAAATCCTCTCCAAATACCGTTTTATAGAGATAGGTAAACAGTTGGATATTTTTGATAGATTCATCGTTAATGAAATTGTCTGCTATCTGGAAAGCGGGTATTTTGACACGACCTACCTGCAACAATATTTTGCAGCCGAAGACGCAAGTTTGAACAGTTGGGATTACCTGTACGACTATTGGAGACTGGATAACGGGGAATACGAGAAACACTACGGGGAAACGGTACGATATTACTTTGCGGATGAAAGCGTTGATCTAAAAGAATTGTTTGTCATTATATCTGTACTATCGGTTTTATATAGCGACAACCTTGTTCACGTATCCGAGGAAGACATCATAGCCCAAGGCAAGCACTCCATAGACAGGCTGATGGAAGGTATCAGCGACATGGAGGGTTTGTTGAATTGTAACTCAAAGGTACATGCGGGTACAAGAAGGAATCATTCTAATATTGGTTCAGATCGAATTTTGAATGGACTGGTTGCGTATTTTCAAAAACTATTCGGGCAAAGATTGAAGAAATGCCCTAATAAAGTGTCTGTCATGCTGGAAAATCTGACGGATGAAACTTGCGAACGCCTGAATCCGGCATTGAATGATGTAGTCCCGGTCAAACAGCGTCTTTATAGGGATACTTCAATATTCCAAGAGGCTGATGCGGATAAGGTTTCAAAAAGTATTTTGGGATTGTCCAACGAATCACGTAACACCTTTCTGCATTTTTTACAGTTCCGTTATAAATATACCTCTTGGGGCAGTGAAATAGAACACTTGAGCAAATATTGTCAATCAGATTTGCCACAACTAAAATTAATCAATGAAAGACTAAAGGCAGAAGCGGCAAACAGGAGATTGATAGAAAAGTATTCCATTGAGAAGATCACGAACCTGATAGATGAAATTACCGCAAAAGTAAAATAACTATTCCAGTCCGTTTTCGAAAGAGATGGCTTTGACAAGGGGCAAGCCGGTGACGAAATTTGCCCCGTGCCCCATCAACTTGCATCGTGGCTGGATGAGGGTGAAGTCGGTGCGTAGTACACATTTTCCTTTGAACCATCCGGAATTGGTGCTATGGATTCCGTTCTCGTGCGTACCCTTGAACTGGGTACGTTTATGTAGGACTTTTCCCCGCCTTTCATCGTTTGGGGTACGACAAGGCTACGAACGTGAAGCAAAACGGTGACAAGCTATACGGTTTTGATACATAGTTTTATATGAATCCATATATTTGCAGGGAAGTATAATGAAAAATGTATCAGAACGATGGAAATAGTAAGTATTGAAAAGAAGACCTTTGAGGAGATGAAGGAGCGGTTCGGCTGCTTCTCACGGCACGTGAAGGAACTTTGCGCCCGTTACCGCCCGCCCGGGAAGATGAACTGGATGGACGGGGCGGACGTGTGCGAGAAACTGGGGATCAGTAAACGGACGTTGCAGACCTACCGTGACCGGGGACTGCTGCCGTACAGCCAGATCAACCATAAGATTTACTACCGGACGGAGGACGTGGAGGTATTCGTGGAATCCATGAGCCGGGAAATAATGGAGGACGAGTGACATGGAAGTGATAACAAAAGACACGGAAGAGGTACGTGCGTACTTCGAGGCTCTGGAAGAGGGCATGAGGTATATTGATACGGTGACGGCGCATTTCCGTCCGGCGATGAACGGCGAGGTCTATTTCACGGGTGAGGATGTGTGCAGAATGTTACATATCACGTCAAGGACGTTGCAGGGCTACCGCACACAACGGTTGATCCCGTACATATCGCTGCCAGGCAAGACGCTTTACCGCCAGTCGGATCTGCTGCGTATGCTGGAAGAAAATTACGTGGACATGAGACAAAAGCGCAAACGGGGGAAAAGTCCAACATAAACGCACGGGGATATACATCGGAAAATGCAGCAAAGGCAGGAGCACTGTATCGGGGTTCCTGCCTTTGCCGTGTTTCGCATGGAGAAAGGTGTCAAGCCGTTTCCCGGAGGGACCGGTGCACCTTTTTCCTACCTTGCTTCCTGTCCCTTTTCTCCAGTACGCTCCGCTGCATGGCGGCGAGGTTGCCGGAGATTGCACGGAAATCTGAACTTACCATCTTGTTGGTTACTTCAGCGTAGATCTGCGTGGTGCTGATGTGCTTGTGACCGAGTATCTTGGAGAGCGCCTCTATCGTGCCGCCGTTGCAGAGATAGACGGTCGTGGCGAAGGTGTGCCTGCTCAGGTGGAATCCGATCTCCTTGCTGATGCCGCAGGCTTTGGCAATCTGTTTGAGGTGCTTGTTGCATGTACCGTTAGAGGGCATGGGAAATACGAAATCGCCTCCGGCAAGTCCCTTGTACCTTTCTATCAGTTCCTTGGCTATTTCCATAAGGGGAACGTTGCTCGACACACGGGTCTTGGTGCGTCGGGTTATGATCCAATCCTCGCCGTCGAAGTCCATGCGCTGGATCTTGTCATGGGTGAGTGTCTTTATATCAATGTAGCTAAGTCCGGTGAAGCACCCGAAGAGGAACATGTCACGTACGAGGTTGGTCTGTTTTTTCACGAACACGGCGTTAGCCAGGGTGCGCAGTTCCTCTTCCGTGAGGTAGCCCCGGTCTGTCTCCTGCATTTCAAGGCTGTACTCGCCGAAAGGGTCGGAACGGACGATACCACGCCGCCATGCCTTGTCTGTCAGGCTGAGCAGTGGCATGGTGTATATCCAAAGAGTGTTGTCACTCAATCCCTTTTCCACGCGCAGGTACTTGTCGAAATCGGTGATAATCTCCTTTGTCAGTTCCTTGTAAGCCATATCGGTTCGTTTCTTCTTCTCCCAAAGGAAGGTGGCAAAATGGTTGTACACGGCCAAGTACTTGTTGTAAGTGGATTTGGCACGCTGTCCTTTCTCCACCATCGCCTCAAATTCCCGGTTCATGTTCTCGAAATCTTTCAGGATACAGTTTTCCATCACACCGATACCCAGAAAGGCGTTACGCAGCTTTTCGGCGGTGACAAAATCCTCTTCCCGGAGGATGCGGTGATAGTGGTTGGTAAGCCGGGCACTGACTTCTTTGAGCTGCCCGTTTATCTCTGTCGCCTCGGCAGACTTGCCTTTTGCCTTACCATTCTCCCATAAATCCGGCGTAACGAATAGTTTGGTTCCCAATACTTTGTCATCCCCATCAATGGAGATCTTCACCATGATGGGGGCTTTTCCGTCCCGGTTTCTCACTGCCGATCTCTTGATGTAGAACGAGGTTGCAAACGTACTTCTCTTTGTTTTCATAACTCTAAAATTTTCGTTTCTAAAGGTAGTTAATTATTTGTTACCAAGAGTTATGCAAAACAACGCATAGTTATGAAACAGAACTTGTTATATCCCATATATCCTCTTTAGGACTGGTAGCTGCTTAGTAGCCGAACTTTGTCCGAAAGGGGTATTTTCAAGCGTTTTATGCCAAAGCTTGTTTCAATCCGCCCTGCATATAAAATACTGACCTCCAATTATTCAAGTAGAACTTTGCTTTTCTTTGCGTCTTATGCCGATTTTTTGTGGAAAAACCCACATACGTAACCGCTAATACCGAATTGGAAGGCAAAGATAACGTGAATTTACCATCGATATCCGTGATCGTACCATTGGAAGCACTTCCCTGCTCCATGATGTTAGCTCCGATAATAGGCTCGCCACTTTTGTCTACTACGGTTCCTTTGACTATTATTTTTTTACCTATTGATTTTTTCTCTACCTGCGTTTTCTTCAATGAGATGTAATTGTCGGCGTATTCATACGTCAGCCCTATTTGCGGCAATACATTTTCAAGCAATGCTTTTACCTGTTTATTCCGGGCATTGATTTTTACTTTCTGTTCGATATTGATGTCTTTTCCGTAGACAAACAAATATCCGGCCTGTTTTTCGACTTCTTGAATCAGTTCTTTTAGCGAAACCGAAGTTTTATTAATATTCACAACTGCTGTCTGTGCCTGGGTCTGGTATGTAAAAAGGTTAATAAACAGGACCAAAGCGAGCAGTGAAAAGATTTTTTTCATAACTTTGCTAAGTGATTTTGTTAGTACTTTATTTTAGGTTCACAAAAACGTGAAACAGAGAAAGTATTAATAGCTGAGGAATTGGGGAGAGTGTTGCACCACTTTCCCCCTTTTTATTCCTCATTTTGATGTCTATTTACTTTCGTTTTATTCTACTCCGTTGTGTTACATAGGCATTAAATTTTAATCAGATTATTAATATATCGTTATCTCTCGCTGTGACAGTATTTTGTACTCAAATAAGTCCGCACGGCTAATTGCTTTCAGAATCGTTTCAATCTGATCGCTTTGCCGGAACTTACCCGAAATAATCTTACTCAACAGAGATGGATCATCTACAGTAAAATGAATATCATACCATTGCTCCAATCTTTCCAGCACTTCGCCCAACGGTAATTCTTCAAAGTCATAAATTCCTTGTTCACGATATTCCTTTCCTCCAAAATGAGAAGAAGACTTTACCAGTTTTCCATCTACCAAAGACACTTTCTCGTCAGGCAATAAATTCACCGATTCTTCTGGAAATCCGGTAGAGCTAACCCTCACTTTACCCGAGAGCAAGTCTGTCTCAAACTTCTCACTGTTACTATAAGCATACACATTAAATTCCGTACCAAGCACTCTTACATCATACTTCTGCGTCTGCACTGTAAAAGGACGGGAAGCATCCTTTGTCACAGTGAAAAAACCCTCTCCATCCAGTTCTACCGTACGGGCATCGGACGAAAAAACAGAAGGCCACTTCAACGTAGAAAGCGAACTCAACCATGCCTCACTACCATCCGGAAGGGTTAAATGTACCCGTTGCCCTTTCGGAACTGTAATCTCCGTATAAGAAGGAGTCTCCGAGCCAACAAACATATACCAGGCGAGCATCCACGTCAGAGCAATCATAGCGGCTGCCGAAGTAGTATACCGCACGATTTGCAACACCCGTTTCCGCCTCAGCTTTTTCTCCTGACGGTTCATCATTGCTTCCAGATTCCGTTCGCCTTTCAAAGAATCATCTTCTCTGGGTAATAATCCGGACAGACCTACGATATTTTGCATTTCTGCAAATTCCCGTTTCATATCTTCGTTCTTTTCCAGTTCCTGAAAAAGCTCCCGTTTTTCCTCTTCGGTCGGTTCTCCGAAAAAGTATTGATTCCATTTCTCATTCATCATATTGCGCGCTTTTAATAAGAAGACACAGCAACTTACATTTACCACCAAAGGAAAATGAAAAAAAATCAAGGAAGGGAAGTAAAATCCAATAAGTTTAAGCTAAGAACTGTTTTGAAACGAACTAATCTGTTCGGATTTACTCTAAGATTTAATTCTTGATGTACACAGATTTAGTATTCATTATACTTAAATTTAATCGTCTGACAGTTGTTGAACTTTCGTCTGACAGTTGTTAGACGAAAAGATAACAATTGTCAGACGAAAGTTCAACAACTGTCAGACGAATAGATTTATAAGCAACCGGAACTAAATTCATTCATTATAAGCTGCAAATTAGTACTCAGCTTGACTAAAGTATATGGAATGGACTGAAGCAAAGACAATACATAGGCGATTTATCCTTATACGCTCAATAGAAGCAGTAAAGGCAGACAATGACGCAACTCTTCCCTAAGTTTTTTTAATGCGATAGCCATTTGACCTTCTACCGTATTCTGCGAAATGCCAAGGGATTCGGCTATTTCACGATATTTCATACCCTTCAGTTTACTCATGACAAATATTTCCCGGCAACGTTCCGGTAAGCTATCAATTGCACGGCAGATCTGTTTTTCTACTTCATCTATCGACATTTGAGAGTCATCAAGTAGTTGCAGGCTATAAAGTTTCAGTTTAAACTCCTGCTCCATAATATCAGAAAGCGGCTGCCTGCGGTCTACTATAGAAAGTTGTGAACGAAGGAAGTTCAGACAGCGATGCTTGACAGCGGAGAAAAGATATGCATCGGGCTGTTGCAGTTCCGGAAGTATCTCTTTACGTTCCCATAAATAGAGGAAAAAATCTTGTACTATATTCTCTGCGTCTCCCATAGCTCCTACATAAAGGGAAGCGAAACGAACCAAACGGGCATAGTAGGAAACATAAAGCTTTGAGAAAAGCTTTTGTGCCGTCAAGGGTTCGGAAGATGGAAGAGAATGTATCATAAACCTCATATTAGATGCACAAAGGTAACAAAAGAAACAGCAAAGACAAAGCCTGACTTTAAATTCCTATTGTATGACCGATACAGATCAAATCAATTAAGATTCTCTCCGTATCGGTCAATGAAAAGTATACTAAAACCTATTGAAACTACTTGGAATAAGAATATGGGAAGTCTGCCGGTTGGGTACCTCTTTGCTGATTCGGTACGCTGTCCATTGACAGATTCAGTTCTCCGCCCTGTTTCAGTTCATCATGCGTCAGATAGTTGCGTGTGAATTCTTGTCCATTCAACAAAGCTTTCCTTATGTATGGACGGTCTGCCGCATTATCTGCTGCTGAAACGACGAAGTTTTTCCCTTCGGGAAGATGTAGAGTTACCTTTTTAAATAACGGAGAACCTACCGCATATTCAGGCATTCCCGGACAAACCGGATAGAAACCCATAGCAGAAAATACATACCAAGCAGATGTCTGCCCGTTGTCCTCGTCGCCACAGTATCCTTTACTTCCGGAATTGTAGAGTTTATCCATAACATTACGGAGATGGTACTGTGTTTTCCAAGGCTGACCGATATAATCATACAAGTAAATGGCATGCTGCACCGGTTGATTGCCATGCGCATATTGTCCCATGTTTAAGGCAACCATCTCAGCTATTTCGTGGATAACGAAACCATAGGTTCCATAATTATAAGTGTTCGGGGCCACAAACATAGAGTCGAGACGGGCTACCATCGGTTCATGTCCGCCCATCAGTTCAGATAAACCTTCCGGATCGTGAAATACGCTCCAAGTCCAGTGCCAGGAACTTCCTTCTGTGAAAGGACCGCCCCATTCCGTAGCATCAAAACGATCACGCCAATTGCCTTTGGCATCCTTAGTCCACATAAAACCATGTTCCGGATAATACAGATTGCGGTAATTCTGGGCTTTCTGATAATACTGGTCTGCGATATCCTGTTTACCCAGCGATTGCGCAAAGCGGGCGATACACCAGTCAGCATAAGCATATTCGAGTGTTTTGGCTGTAGCTTCGGGAACTTCCGGATAAGGTACATAGCCGAGCTTATCATAATACTCGAAGCCGTCACGTCCTACAGAAGCTATTTCCGCGTGGCGGGCCTGTGTCTGATGAATCATCGCTTCCAAAGCTTTTTCGGCATCTACCGTTTGTATCCCCTTCATCCATGCATCGACCAATAAGGAAACAGAGTTATTGCCAATCATGCAACCACGATGACCGGGGCTCGCCCATTCCGGCATAAAACCACTTTCATCATAAGCATTAAGGATAGATTGCGTCACGCGTTCCGAAACCTCCGGATAAAGTAACGTGAACAACGGATGAACCGCACGGAACGTATCCCAGAAACCATTATCGGTATACATATAACCATCATGCACGTTACCGTCATAAGGACTGTAATAAACAGGATTTCCTTGTGAATCAAACTCATAGAACTCACGCGGGAAAAGTAACGTACGATACAGGCAGGAATAGAAGGTACGAAATTGTTCGTCTGTTCCTCCTTCCGCTTCTACACGTCCGAGATAGTTATTCCACTGTTCACGGGCTTTCCCGCTGATCAATTGTACATCCGCATCGGCTACTTCACGATTAAAGTTGATGGCAGCCTGTTCGGGACTGATAAAAGAAGAGGCTGTACGTATGGTCAGTTTTTCACCTGCCGGAACATCAAATTTCAGATAGGCACAGGTATAATCGGCCGCTACATCGGTTTGATGGTGCAGCAGAGTATCTCCATTGTAAGTGCCGTATTCTATGACGGGATGACTGAATTCCATCATAAAGTAATTAGCAAAGTTATCCGGTACACCTCCGTTATTATATCGTGTCGCACCTTTTACCAACCGGTTTTCCGGTTCAATCGTTATTGAACTTCCTCCATGGTATGCATCCACCACTACATACTGGTCTTCTTTTTCAGGGAAAGAGACTTCGAATACAGCTCCACGGGAAGTAGCAGAAAGAGAAGTCTGCAATCCGTTATCGAATGTAACACTATAATTATAAGGAGTCGCTTTCTCCTGTTGATGTGAGAAAGGAACCAGACGTTCTTTATGACTCATTTTCAGTTCTCCGGCAAGCGGCATAATGGAAAAGGTACCATAATCATTCATCCAAGGACTAGGCTGATGTGTCTGCCGGAAGCCGCGCATCAGACTATCGGCATACGTATACATCCATCCACTGCCATTCTCCCCGGTCTGCGGGCTCCAGAAATTCATTCCCCAAGGCACTGCCACAGCAGGATAAGTATTACCATGCGAAAACGCAAAAGTAGATTCGGTACCCATCAGAGGATTCACGTAGTCTACAAACTCTACTGTCTTCTTTGACTGCTGACACGAGGTGAGCAGAAAAGGAAGACAGATTGATAAGAAAAACAATCTTGCAACCATATCTATTATTATTTGCTTAAGTTTCACAAGCCTTCTGTATGGCTTTCTCCTTCCACGTTTGAAAAGAGAAAGCCATACAGAGAGCCTGTGAAACTCTAGTTAATTAAAATACCTCACTCAGATACTTCTTCGTCTGTTCCGGACGCTGGCTCATACGCAAACGCCATACCAGTTCCTGCATATTTACTACTTCAAAACTATCGTTCAGATGTCCTGCACAAAGCTTTGCCGCTCCGGCTCCACGAATATCTCCAGACTGGTTCTCAATCAGGGGATCTTCCGTCTGTCCGTGATCGGAGAAATTACTCCATGCATGCACACATACTACAGAAAAACTTTCCTGCTGTGCTTCCTGTTTCAATCTTCCGGCAATATAGGCAGGGGTACCTTCACGTTCCGCATTCCGGTTTCCAAAATTCCACAAAGAGTATTTCACCGTAATGACCGGGATATCATATCCTGCTTTATTCGTTACCCAAATAACGTCTCCTTCACCTCCTGCATAAGGGCTATACTGAAGCGCTACGATACCTTCCAACTGGTCATTGGCATCTACATAAGCCTGAAATGCTTCTTTGGCAGCTTCTGATTTTACATTCATAGCCATTACACCCAACAGTTTCACACGATGTTGACGCATATGCGCCGAAAGGCGTTCTGCCACGACTTGCAGATTCTTCGCCCGGTCACCATTCTCGCTATAATTGTCTACGTAATAGTAACCGCCTCCCAGCATTTCCAAAATAGAGCAATTCGGCTTTTGCTGACTCAACAGATTATCGAATTGTGCCGGTGCCATCATCGGAAGCACTGAAGCAGCAATACCATACGTCATCCGTACTTCTTCCGACTCCGCCGCATTATAGAAATCTTTAAAGTCATTCATCATCCACTGGATATTGTCACCATCGGAAAGGAAGAAAGAAACGAAATTCTTTTTCTTTGTATAATCCAGAAACTGCGGATTCTTCACGCGGACCAATGTCGATTTCTGACGTTGAGAATAAAGCAAAGAAGTCAAGGAGTGATTGTAACTCCAGTCACAAGGGATCATCGGATGACCGCTCTTGGAAACCAAATCAACAAAAGCATCTTCACTTACTCCCTGTTCCCATCCGTAGACAGGTGCATTCGGTTCCAACCAGGCAAGGATTTCTTTCAGCAAAGCTGTGTTTTGTCCGGCTATCGAAGTTCCCTGACGCTTATTCAAGTTCAATACGAAAAGTTCATTCTTAATGGCAAACTCACGCAATTCACCGGTTTGTACAGGCATGATCACCAAAGCTTTGTTGCTGCATTTATCTTTGAACTCCGCCCATGCCTGCGCAGTAGTCTTGCTTCTTGCATCATATTTCATGGTATATCCTGCTTCTTCATAATATTCCTTGTCACGGACATCCACAATAATAGAATTATAAACATGAGAAGCAACAGATGCTACGACACCACTCTCCGGATTATGCTCAATATCCGTCAAGACATATCCGTCGAACATTCCTTTCAACTGAATAGTCACTCCGTCGGACGGACCATAATCATTACGTGCCAGTTCCAGTCCGCTCTGCATCCCCTGTTCGTGAATACCCATATCTTCGAGTGCCTGCTTAGACAGTTTATAGGAATCACTGCCACCGTGATCGTGCAGCCAAACAGCTATTTCACTTGTTCCCTGTTCTACGGCACGATTAGCCAGACCGGCCAATGACTGACACATCAGGTGGTACTGCAATCCGCGTACTTTCTCTGTTTGTCCCAGCTCATTACGGCTGCCTACCGTTACAACTTCCACACAATTCCAGTACTTCTTCGGTTTCACCTTCATTTCCGGCATATAGTATTGCCCCACATTACTGATCGGGTCATAAGCATCTGTATAAAGGGACGTGTTGTTTTCTTCGTTCAATCCTTGATTGATTTCCGGTGATTCGTACACTTCACAACTAGCCATTGTCAGGCTGAGCAACAGTGCAGCGCCACATATAGTCGTTTTCATAATTACTTCTTTCATTTGTTAGTTAACCATTAATCAATAACCTTCATTCTGAGATAATCCATCTACCTTGTTCCGTTCATCTTGCGGAATGGGTCGTACCAGATGGTTCTTGTTCAAATTATCATATTTCACCACAAACGGATTGTATGCGGGTACACGTGTCAGCAGTGTCTGAGTACGTTTCAAGTCAAACCAGCGGTCATGCTCTCCCATCAATTCACGGGCACGTTCATCCATGATAACATTTATATCCAGATCCGTCAACTTCATTGCTTCATAAGCGGTCGCATCTTTAGCGGCACGCTTACGTATACTGTTGATGCGTTCCAATGCCAGTTTCTTGTTTCCGGCACCCAGATAAGCCTCAGCACACAACAGGTAGGTATCCCCCAAGCGGAAAATGACATCTTCACGAGAGCCGCCTTCGCCCCATTGTATCTTGGTATCGCTGAACTTCCGTACCATCGGCATACGATCTGAAGCAGTTTCCAATACAGGAAGTGCCGTAGATTGCGGATACCATACATATTCATCGTCCTGCTTGAACGGATAAAATCTTTTCGCATTATTACTCATACCCGATTTATCGTTCCAACGGGGGAAATAGATTCCCAGCTTACCGTAATCAGCATTATCCGGATTGTTTATGTAATATTCACGTTTGAACGTCGCATCATAACGGGTATCCGCTTCCGGGTCGGTATAAAGCTCGTGCGCTTTCGGATTCACCCAGTATTTACGGGAAACACTAGAATAATCATTCTGATTCTTAATGAACAGATCCGGCTCCAATGCTACAATGTTAAATCCGAACTGTGCCTGTTGCGGATTTCCATCACCCCGATAGTTCTTATCCAGTCCATATTGAATCGCCCAGATTACTTCCGAATTAGCCTGATTGTTTTCATCGAACAAAGCAGCATAGTTTTCCTGCAAAGCATAACCGGAGGCCGGATTCTCTACCAGCAAATCAAATGTCGTTGCTGCATTGGAGAAGTCGTCTGCTTCAGCAAAGGATTTGTAAGCACGTGTCAGATACATTTTCCCTAAAAAGTGAATGACTGCGGCGTTCGTTACCTTTCCGGCTGAAATCGTGGTCATCTCCAATTTGTCCTTTATATCATTCAGTTCGGTAATGATGAAAGTGTAAATAGCTTGTTCGCCGGTACGTTCCGCCTGCTGGATAACGCTTGTATTCTCTTCGGTGAGCAAAGGTACGGGGCCGAATGTTTCTACCAGATAATAGTAAGCCATTGCCCGGAAAAAGCGGGCTTGTGCGGTCAGCGAAGTATAATCGCTTCCTGCAATATCCGGTGTGCAGCGATTCAGCAGGATGTTACTTTCCTGCACAATCTTATAGAGTACTTTCCAATAATCACCTACAATCGGAGCAGTGGAGTTGAAAGTCTTGTCATAGCCGTTGAACATACGTTCGGCAGGTTCTTCGGAGATAGCCATGTAGATATCAGTTCCGTAATACTGCAATTCGCCTGTATTGAAAACATTGCGGTAACGGGCATTGATATCTGTCAACAATTTCTGTTGTCCTTCTTTAGTATTATAGAAATCGTCCGTTACTGCCGAAGGGTTATAACTATCCAGAAAATCGGAGCATCCGCTTAGCAAACAGATTGCTAACAGTGCCAAATATTTAATTTGTTCTTTTACTCGTTTCATAAGGTTTCAAGTATTTAGAAGGTTAAATTCACTCCAAAAGTAAACGTCATCGGATAAAGTGACAAAGACTTGTATACGTCTTCACCAATCGTTTCGGGATCCGGACCGAGATAGTCGGTGAAAGTAAACGGATTCTGCACATTGATGTAAGCACGTGCATTTTTCATCTTCATCTTCTTCATCCAGTTTTCCGGAAGGGTATATCCCAACGTAATATTCTGTATTTTCAGGAACGAACCGGAAATCTTACCTAATACCTGAGTATGGTAGGATTGTGCACCGATCTGCTGGTATTCATTACTGTGGTTTTCCGGAGTCCAGTACTTCACATTCAGCTTGTTCCAGTGTTCATTATCCCATGCGGTAAACATATAAGTGAAATCATCATTGTAGGTACCACCGATACGTGCATACATATAGAAAGACAAATCCCAGTTCTTGTAAGTAAAGGTATTGGTCATACCCGCTGTCCAGTCGGGTGACGGAGAGCCGAGTACTTTATAGTCACGTTCATCAATCACATAGTTCTCGTCCAGATCAGCTACACGGATATGTCCCGGTACTTGTCCATATTTAGCAGCCAGTTCCTTGTCTTCCGTCTGCCAGATTCCTACCTTTTCCAAATCATAGATCACTTTCATCGGCTGACCGATGAACCAACGGTTAGCCAAGTCATCCTTTTTATCACCGTAGAGGTCTACAATCTTATTACGGTTCAGAGAGAAAGTCAGATTTGTCTTCCATGTGAAGTCCTTCTTTGAGATGTTCACCGTGTTCAAACCTATTTCCACCCCTTTATTGGAGGACGTTCCTATATTCTCAAGGATAGAGCCATAACCGTTGAGGTTACCTACCGAACGGGCGAAAATCAAATCTTTCGTAGTACGGTTATACACATCAATCGTACCGTTGATACGGTTATTCAGGAAGCCGAAATCAATACCGTAGTTCCACTCCGAGGTCATCTCCCAACGAAGATCTTTGTTACCTTTGCGGTCGCCTAATCCGAAAGCATTTTCACCTTTACCTCCATAGATATAATGAGTCAGGTCCAGCTTTGTCCAGGTAATATCATGGTCAATACTGTTGTTTCCCGATTTACCCCAGCTGACGCGGAGTTTCAGACTATTCAGCCAGTCTACGTTTTTCAGGAAATTCTCATTCTTCATCTGCCAGCCGACAGCTGCCGACGGCATAAATCCCCACTGATTGCCGGTAGCCAGACGGGAAGTTCCGTCATATCGCCCTGTTACAGTAAACAAGTACCGATCCATCAACGTATAGTTGACACGTCCCATGAAAGAAAGCATGGATGACTCCCAATAGTAACTCTTCACATCACGAATTTCCTCGGCTGTTTCGATCGCATGCCAGTCAGAGTTGTAAGGCAGACCGTCGCCACGCATTTCCGAACCCTTATGAGTTTCTTTCTGTACACTATACAAACCTATAGCATTCAGACGATGAATATTCTTCCAGGTTTTATCATAAGTAATGATATTGTCCCATACCCAGTTCATATTCCGTCCTTCTTTCCGGTAAGCTTCCGGTGCATTGAGACCTCCTTTGGCTTGTGTCATCGTACCTACCCATTCTCCGTAAACATCCGAATCATATTGAACTGCAATCTGTGATTTAAAGCTCAGTCCTTTAATCGGCTGATATTCCAGATAACCGGAGAAATTGGTATAGTTTGCTTCTTTCTCTCTTTTATTATTTTCAATCTGAACAAATGGATTAATCTTGCTGGAAGTCGGCTGACAATTAAACAGGTAGCTTCCGTCCTTATCGTACGGGCTGACCGTAGGCGGCAGGAAGTATGCATTAATCAAAGCATCATTGGCTCCTTCATTCGTGTTATTCAGAGAAACATAGCTGTTAATCCCTGTTTTGAATTTATCAGAAAAACGATATTCCAACCCCACATTAGCCGTAATACGTTCAAAACTTTCATCGCCTACCATACCGTCATCCTTCAAGTATCCCAAGCCGAATGAGAAAGATAGTTTATCCGTACCTCCGGTAGCGGAAACAGAATGACTGGTAGTCAATGCATTCTGCGACAGTTCACGCAACCAGTCATAGTATTCACCATGTTTGATACGGCGTTTCTCGTCATCAGTCAGAAAGTCCGGACGGCTCAGTGAAGCATCACCATACTTCTTTTTCCACAAAGCGGTGCGATAGTCTACATATTCCAGTCCATTGCCCATGTTACCAATCATTTCAGGAATACGGGTAGGAGTCTTGAAACCAACGTAACCCGAATAGTCGATATTAAAGCCCTGACGCTTGTTAGCTCCTTTGGTAGTGATAATCACCACCCCGTTTGCACCCCGCGAACCGTAGATTGCACTGGAAGACGCATCTTTCAAGATGTCGATAGATTCAATATCGGCAGAGTTCAAATGACGCATTCCCGTTTGAGAAGGTACTCCGTCGATCACGTATAAAGGTTCATTCGAGAAATTGAACGAGTTGATACCCCGAATCTCTATTTTCGTATCCGAACCGGGACGGTTGGAAGTCTTATTCACGAGTACACCACCGACACGTCCGTTCAGTGTTTCAGTGACATCGGTAGTCACCAGTTTACTTAATTCCTTGCTGGTAACGGATTGGATAGAACCTGTCAAATCTTTCTTTTCTACCGTACCATAACCGATAACGACTACTTCATTCAACTGCTTGGAATCATCTTTCAACTGAATGGTAAGGTTCGACTGATTCTGATTTACAGTCAGTTCCTGTGTCACGTATCCTATAAAAGAAACAGCAATCGTTTTTCCTTTCGGAACCTGAAGACTAAAATTACCATCCAAGTCAGTCACCGTACCGGTAGACATTCCTACCACCTGAACGCTGGCTCCGGGCAACGGTTCTTTTAAAGCGTCTACTACCACACCTTTCACTGTAAGCACCTGCTGTGCCTGCACACTTACCCATCCGCACGTCAGAAGCAGCAGGCAGAGGAAAGCCTTTATTTTTATCGTATTATTTTTCATACTCTTCGTCTGTTTATTAAGGTTAGTTCTCAACTTTAAACCATTTGTAGTTACCTACAATTTTCGCAACGTGTTTTCCTGTCTTATCCGGAATGTTGGTAACGTCTTCGACCACTGTCGTGAAGTCCCACGCACATACCAGTCCGCTTTCTGTTCCCGTCACATCCGAGTTCATCAGCGTTTTTACCTCATTCGCCGATTTCGCAGTACTCCACATGCGGAATTTCTTAATAAATCCGGTCATACAGCGTGAATTGTCAGTCGGTTCCTGGAATGCCCACATATTCTGGTTACGGGTGTTAGGCATATAATTCTGTAATACTCCGGCATCATTCTTCACATCATTTGTCTTACTGAAGAATAATTCACCATTGACATACATTTTCAGCTGTCCTTCAGGCAAAGTATTATCCCACACCGTCACGACATGATTCCATTTACCAAAATTATCAGGATAAGCACGGCCTTCTTCCAGTACGCGGCCTTCCTGCGGTCCCATACCGATCGTTGTACGAAGATTAGAGCCTAAGAAGTTGATCATCCATCCCTCATTCGGCTGCTTACCGTCAAAAGTAGAGAGGAAACTGCCAATTCCCGACTCAAAGAAACCGGCATCATACTTCACCCAACTTTCTACGGTGAAAGTATTACCGCCACCATAAGCAGGATCGGAACCAAATTCAATACGCCCTTTACCGTCAATGCCGAATACCTTTAATTCGGCAGGCGTACCCGGTTGCAATGTCTGTTGATAGGAATCCTGAAATTCGGCAATCGCTTTTTCGGCGGCTATACAGTAGTTATCTATTTCATACTGTAGAACAAAGTAGCCAGCCATACCTTTAGAAATACCTGTTTGCAGTTCTTCGACAGCTTTTTGCAGGTTCTGGGCATTTGCCAATGGGAAAGTACCGTCACTTGTACCGATCTTTGCGGTATCAAGCATGTTTGTCATGTCGGTCAGATGCGTGTACATGCATTCAAGTGCAATAGGCCGCACTGAATCGCCGTTATCGCTCTTGCACGAGCTGACACACCAAACCAACAAACTGAATAAACAAAGTTTCATAAAGAATCTTGTTTTCATACGTATTAGGTTTTTAAATAAAACAATAAGTAAATAACATCGCTGCAAACATAATGTAGCAAGGTTAAACAACTTATTAGTGATGGGTTAATAACGGATTAATAAGCGAATAAATATCATTAACCGAAATGTTTTTATCGATGAAAAGGAGGATTTTTGCTCATCAGTTCTGCATAGGAAGTAGAATATTCTTCATTCATCATTTGCCTGTACTCACGCACAAACAGGGAATATTGCAGAATCGCTTCTTGTGACGAACCTGTATGGTTAAGGGCATGCATACCATAAGCCAGTGCCAGCTCATTAACCGGATCAACCCGGAAAAGCACATTACAGAAACGAATGACGGCATCATACTTATGCTGCTGATACAGACGTTCGATTTCCAATGGCAGGAAGGAAGACAAGAACTCTTCTACTTTTTGCTTGAAGTGATCCATCATCCCTGCATCCATACCATCAAGGAATTTGCCACGCATTAATAAAATGCCGAGTTCATTCTCGACCTCTTCAGCATTCTTCAAGGTGCGGAAACGGAAATAATCACAATAACAGTCAGTAAACACCAGTCTGAAATATCCCTTGTCGTGTACAAGTTCCACTCCATCCAGTTCAGCCAGATTTTTACGAATCTGATTGATCGTTACCCCTTTCAGGTTTTTCACCTTGTCGTCGGGTTTATCGGGCCAGAAGACCTCATTTAAGGAGGCGGATAATACTCCATTATGAGTACTATGAAGCAAGATATAGATGAAAACCTGCCGTAAACGGGAACTGAACAAATGAGTAATATCCCGCCCATTCCGGTCAATTACCGTAAAAGGACCAAATAAATAAACTGCATTCGGACGAACGAGGGATGACTCAAAATCTTCTTTTGCAAGCGTTTCTTTTCCCTGTACACTTTTATCCGGTTCTCTCCCGACAGGTGGTGACATGAGCACAGAAGATGATTCCAGAACCGCATTTCTTTGTTTTCCCCTCTTTTTCCTGACAAACAGCACACCTCCGGCAAGCAATAATACTCCTATTCCTGCCATTATCCATAACCAACGAATCTCCAGAGAAGACCTGGAACCGTAAGAACGGATTTCATCCAGAGAAACCGGAGGGGCGGACAGCACATAAGTCCGAATCACCGTATGTCCCTTCTTGTCAAATTCCGTGGTCGTACAGTAATACTCATGCGTCAATGAATTATAGTAAAGGTTAGCATTCGTCATAATCTCTTCCGAACGCATCGGAATGGAATCTCCCAAAGCTTTCATCGTTCCATCATCAACCGTCAAGCGATAAAGTTGCAGATAGGTATCCGAAAGATATTCCGGATAACACAGAGCATAGATATACTTCTCATCAGGGGTCAGTATCATATCACGGGCGACGACCAAACGATGATCCGAAGCGTTCTGCCACAAACGTCGCACAGACTGCTGCTTTCTGTCAAGCAGATAAAGATCGTGAAGATAATTTCGGCCTACACTCTGCTCACCCGATTCATTTCCCATCCCGCCAAAGACATAGATATGCTCCCGGTTCTTATTGACTGCCATACCCGAGAAATAACGGGGGATAATCCGGTCGCCGGAATAAGAAAGGGTATCCCAACGGTCGCCCTCGATATCATATTCGAGGAATGTATTATTAAAACGCTTATTACCAAAACCGCCAAAAACGAGATACTTCCCGGTTGTTTCATCCCAAAAGCCGTCATGATGGTGCAACTGTACCGGCAAGGCTGCTACTCCGGTCTGTTTCCACTCCTGATTATTCAGATCGAGCGCCGCTACCGTAGCATCCCCCAACGGCAGGTTATTCAATTCATAAACATAAAGTTTACCATCCGTTGTATTCATGAAGTGAGTAGCCAACTGCAATTTTACGGGTAGTTTGTTGCTATAAGAATACTTTTGTGGCTGACGTTTCAACAGATTATAAGTAAGAAGTGAATCCTGGCTGAAAATAATCAGTCGCTGACTGTCCGGCTCAAAAGTGATTCCCGAAGGAGTCTGAAAAGAATACTCAAAAAGTTTCTCCCAATGATAAGAACCGTTGATGAGCCACACCGGATTGACAACCGTACCCAAAACCTTCCCTGTAGAAGTATGCACTTCTTCCCCTTCATTTTCATTCAGAGGGAAAGTATATGAATGACTTCTATCACCTTCCAGCTTCAGATTGCGGATGGCAAAAGTGGGCATATCCAAAATATAATCATAACGTCCGAAGAAGAGGTGCGGACAAAAAGTATCTTTCAATCCTAAAGAAGTAATCTTCTTTTCGTTATCTCCGATACGAATCGTAAGTACGTCCTGTTGCAAATCGAATGCAAAAGACACAGGAATCCATTGATAAGCCAGTGCATCATTGCGCAGATTTAAAGAATAATGATTCTCTTTTCCGTCGGTATTAAACTTGAATGTACTGTTCTCACCATCCAGATAAGTATACGTAAAGCTATATTTGGTCTTTCCCTGATCTTCCTTCAGCAGAAAAACATATCCAAAAGTATCAAAATCGCGAATAGAAAGTTCAAAGCTCAACTGAAAGTTTTTCGTAAAACAAGGTATCTCCCCTTCCTGAAATATCTGAAGAGAAGTCCTTTCTTTAATTTCTTTATCATTAGCCTGAAACAACAATCCTTGCGAATAAGCAAACAGAGTCATTCCAGTCAGTAGGAATAAGAGGCAAAGCCTACGTCGTATCATAGTCTTTCGATTTATTATCACAAATATACAGGATTATTTTAAATAACCGCCTAAGCAGATGAAAATCACCTTTGTCGGTACCCTACAGTTCCGGCTGTTTCTTTCTTTAATCCGCACCTTTTTCTATCACCCAGCCATTTCCTTCCGCCCATATACTTACCTGATATCTTCTCCTGTTACCGTGTATAAATAAGACAGTCAACCACTTCTTATGCTTCATCGTCTAATATATATTTAAGTTAGCAACGTGCAAAAGTAAGAAAAGAAATAGATACCATCCATGATAGAATGCAAATTAATAAGTAACTTTGCAGAAATTTGAATCAGTACAGACTATGTGGATACTTATTATAAGTTTGGTGTTGCTAGGTATCATCGCATTGATAGCCGGTTATATCCGCAACAAAAGACTGCAACAGAAAATAGAAAAAGGTGAACTGGACCGTATGCCGGAAGTGAAAGAAGCAGATATAGAATGCTGCGGACAACACGAAGTGTGCGAGAAAGATAGTTTGCTTGCCGCCGTAAGCAAAAAAATTGAATATTACGATGACGAAGAACTGGATCAGTTCATCGGAAAGGAAGCAAATGCGTATACTGACGAAGAAACAAACCAATTCAGGGATGTGTTATATACCATGCAGGACATTGATGTCGCAGGCTGGGTACGTAGTTTGCAACTACGGGGTATCGAGTTGCCGGATGACCTCAAAGATGAAGTCTTTCTGATTATCGGAGAGAGAAGGAATGGGGAGAGGTAATAGGTATTAAGTAATAGGTATTAGGAGGGCGTTGAAGTTGTTTTTATTGATGGACGGCATTATTCTTGCTTTGATTTTTAATTTTCAATCTTTAATTTTTAATTAAAAAGTGGATCTACTTCGATATACATTCTTCCAACACGCTTTGCTGGGCAGCTTACTGGCAAGCATTGCCTGCGGGATTATCGGTACTTACATTGTTACCCGCCGTCTGGTATTTATCAGTGGAGGAATCACGCACGCCTCTTTCGGAGGGATAGGACTGGGACTGTTTGCGGGAATTTCTCCCATACTCTCAGCCGCCGTCTTCTCTGTATTGTCCGCATTCGGTGTCGAGTGGCTGAGCCGGCGGAAAGATATGCGTGAAGATTCTGCGATTGCCGTATTCTGGACGCTGGGAATGGCTTTGGGAATCATGTTCAGTTTCCTGTCACCGGGATTTGCTCCGGACTTGTCAGCTTATCTTTTCGGTAATATCCTGACCATCAATCAGGCGGACTTGTGGATGCTGGGCATATTGGCTCTGATATTAACCGGATTCTTTTATCTGTTTATCCGTCCTATCGTATATATTGCATTCGACCGCGAGTTTGCCCGTTCGCAAAAGATTCCGGTAGAGATATTCGAATATGTGCTGATGATGTTTATTGCGTTGACCATCGTCGCTTGTCTGCGTATGGTAGGCATCGTTCTCGCAATATCGCTACTCACCATTCCACAAATGACGGCCAACCTCTTTACCTACAGTTTCAAGAAAATCATCTGGCTGTCCATCGGTATCGGTTTTCTGGGCTGTCTGGGCGGTCTGTTTATTTCTTACCACTGGAAAGTCCCTTCGGGCGCTTCGATTATATTCTTCTCTATCCTGATTTATGCCGTTTGCAAGATCGGAAAGAGTTGTTGCAAGAAACAGTCATAATAATAGAATAGTATATGGAAATCAAGATTCAATCACTGGAAAGTATCCATGAGGCAGCCCGGGAATTTATCGCTGCTATGGGTGATAACACCGTTTTCGCTTTATATGGTAAAATGGGAGCCGGCAAAACGACCTTCGTCAAAGCTCTTTGCGAGGAATTAGGTGTATCAGACGTTATCAGTTCTCCTACTTTCGCTATCGTTAACGAATATCGTTCGGACGAAACCGGAGAATTGATTTATCACTTCGATTTTTACCGCATCAAAAAGCTAAGTGAAGTATATGACATGGGATACGAAGATTATTTCTATAGCGGCGCCCTTTGCTTTATCGAATGGCCGGAACTGGTAGAAGAATTACTGCCGGGAGATGCCGTAAAAGTGACGATTGAAGAACTGGAAGACGGAAGCAGAGTGATCAGACTATGACCGGACAATACATCGTACAAGGAATTTTTGCGCTAGCGGGAATCACTTCCCTGCTAGCTTCCTTACTGAACTGGAACTGGTTCTTCACCACACGCAATGCCCAGACAATCGTCCGGAATGTAGGTCGCGGCAGAGCACGGCTCTTTTACGGCATACTGGGAGTCATTATAATAGGAATGGCTGTATTCTTCTTTGTAGAAACACGAAAGGCAATGGGGCAACCCCTTTTCTAAACAAACAAGAAGCCCGATAAGGAAATAAAAGAACTACATCAGACCAATCAACGACTCTTACTACAGTAGTTGCCGTGATTTCATCTCCAAATATTTATTGATTACGTCAATAGACAGATTTTCGGGTGTCGTCAGCAGAGAGTAAATGCCATGCTGCTTTAATGTAGAAACGATCAGTCGCTTCTCAAAAGCAAACTTTTCGGCAATCACGTGCCGGTAATAATCTTCCGTATCCCTCGCCGGACTTTCGATGTACGCTTTCAAGTCAGCATCTTCAAAGAAAACCACCAGCAAACGATGTTGCCGGTTGAGCTGCTGCAAGTAAGCCAACTGGCGATTCATGCTGCTGATACTGGCAAAGTTGGTATACAGAACCAAAAAGCTACGTTTATTGACGTGCTTGTTCAGATGCACACAAAGAGCCGAGAAGTCCGTTTCACCGAAAGTAGTCTGCTGGCTATACAGTTTTTCAAGCAGCGTCTGCATATGTCCGGGCTGCTTGGAAGCCGGAACGAAGGTATCAAAATGCTCGTCAAAAGTCACCAGCCCCGCTTTATCCTCCTTCCGCATCGCCACATACGAGAGCACCAGTGAAGCATTAATCGCATAATCGAGCAAAGTCATTCCCCGAAAAGCCTGCTGCATCACCCTGCCTTTATCTATCACACTGTAAATCTGCTGAGAGCGTTCGTCCTGATAGACATTTACCATCAGCTCATGCCGGCGGGCACTCGCTTTCCAGTTGATAGTCCGGTAGTCGTCTCCCTTTACATATTCCTTGATCTGCTCAAATTCCGTTTGATGGCCTACCCGGCGGATACGCTTGATACCCAGTTCGGTAAGGTTATCACTCATTGCCAGCAATTCGTATCGGTGAAGCATCAGATAGGAAGGATATACCTTGATATCCTGCGGCTGTCCACAAGTGTACCGACGGGAAAGCAGCCCGATCTTGTCGGTCACAAATACACGGATTTGCCCGAAAGAATATACTCCGCGACGGGTCGGACGAAGATGGTAACTGATTGTTTTCCCCTCGTTCGGCTGAAGGGTGGTCCGGAAACAGACATCCCGATTCTGGAAGATAAAAGGTATTTCATCTATGATCTCCAGAGAGAGAGGACACGAATAAGTACTTTCGACACGAATGCTCACTTCATTGTCATCGCCATTGGAGAAACGGTCGGAACATCGACGGAATGCCTGAATCCCCTGGGTACGGTAGAGAATATATCCGTCTGCCGATACCAACACGAATAAGGCAAAAAGCGCCCACTGCCCGATGACAAAAAACGGAGCAAACAGATATCCGCTACCCAATAAGAGGATAACCAGAATAAGGGCAATATAGAAACGACGGGTTAAGTACAATTTCGGGTTCTGAGTTTTGAGTTTTAAGTTTTGAGTTACAAATTATAGAGATTCGGTTCTTATTTGGGGACCTCTACTTTATCAATCAGACGTTGCGTAACCTTTACCGGAGAATATCCTTCCATTTCCGCTTCCGCCGTCAGGATCAGACGATGCTGAAGCACATACGGAGCAACGAACTTAATATCTTCCGGTGTCACGAAGTCACGTCCCTGCAAAAGGGCATACGCCTTGGAGGCTTGCAACATTGCAACTGATGCACGCGGAGAAGCGCCAAGATATACAGCTTTGCTGGTACGCGTCTGCTGCACAATCAATGCAATGTATTGGAGCAGCGTACGGTCTACAAATACCTGATTCATGAAGGCACGCAGTGACAGAAGTTCTTCTTTGGTGATAGCAGGCTTGATATCGTCCAGCCTGATTAATGAAGTGTTCGTATGGTGACGTTCCAGAATATCCACTTCTTCTTCCAGCGAAGGATAGTCCATCGTTATTTTCATCAGAAAGCGGTCGAGCTGCGCTTCGGGAAGTTTATAAGTTCCTTCCTGTTCCACAGGGTTCTGTGTGGCAAGGATGGTATAGAGCTCACCCATCTTATGAGTAATGCCGTCAATGCTTATCTGACGCTCTTCCATCACCTCGAACAAGGCAGCCTGCGTTTTGGCAGGAGCACGGTTGATCTCGTCCACCAATACGATATCGGCAAAGATCGGTCCCTGATGAAAGTCAAAATCATTGGTTTTCATATTGAACACAGTGGTACCCAATACGTCGCTCGGCATCAGGTCCGGCGTAAACTGGATACGGCTGAAGTCCGCATCGATCAGACGAGCCGTCAATCGGGCAAGCAATGTCTTTGCAACTCCCGGCACGCCTTCTATCAGTACGTGACCATTGGCTAGGATGGCTGCCAGCACCAAGTCCACCGTCTGTTCCTGACCAACAATAACGGAAGCAATCTGATCCTTCAATTCCTGTATCTTCTCGGAAAAGAGAGTTAAATCCACTCGTTGTTCTGTATTCTCTTCCATAAATATCTTCTTTAAATATGATTGATTATTTCATTCATTTTATCAATAAATCCCTTCATTTCTTCGCCGGAAAGAACACGTCCTCCATAAATCACCGGTCTGATTTCGCGGATTAACCTGCTGATTTCTTCCACCTCCATCCCCGTCTTCTGAGCGATCCGATGGAAAGAACGTTCATCGTCTGCTACTTCCTCCACATCTACCTGAATTTCTCTTCTCAGCACTTCCGCAAAGTAGGTGAACTTCTTATGAACCAGATTGGCATGGTCATTCTTCTGATAATAAAGCGTGCCTATCAACTTGGTAAATTCAAGGGATTTGTTTTCCGGTTCCTGTATGACAGGTATTGCCCGTTGCCGCCTCCGTGCTGTAAACACCATAAAGAGCAAGATAGCGAACATCGACAGATAGATCGCCCAGCGAAGCGGCCTCTGCGACAGAAAATAACGCAAAGGAGATCGCTGCGTCTGTGCAGTCTCCTTCATATATCCTTCGGTGCGAACAATAGGCAGTTCTCCCATCTGCGACAGGATGCGGAATATGTAAGTCGCATTTTTCTCATCCAGCACTCCGTAATTGGTAAAAAGCAAAGGAGTAGAAACCAGAATGATTTCACCCTTTCCCCACGGACGAACCATAGCCACCAACGGATGATAATTGCGGGAAACGGTCGTAGAATCCAGTTCATCCAATGCGTGCCCCATATCGCTTGCCAAATTGACCTCCGCCAGTTTACGTACCGGCAGCGAATCATAACGGCGGAAATAGGACTTGCAGAACTGCGGATAAAAACGGAACACCTGCCGTGAATAAACTTCCGGATCACCGATCCAATAAATACTGTCCCGCTTTAATAACGAAGTGGCATATTTTTTCAGATCGACCGACCTGAAATAAGAATAAGTACAATCAAACTTCAGCGTATCCTCCAGAATCTTGGTAAAAGAACTGCTTACCAGCATGATCTTATTTCCCCGATCCGCCATTTTGAGCAAGGCTTCTATATCCACCCGTCCGAAAGGTAAATTAGTGGCAATCAGCAGTATTCCTTTATTGTGAACAGTATCTTCCTGTTCCATCTGATAAAAAGTCTTTCGGGACAGTGTATATCCCGAAGGCAGTGAAACAGTCAGCAGACTGTCGAACACAGCGCATCCGAAAGGCTGCTCATCGTAATGGCTAAAGGTAGGCACCCATACAAATTTCTTCGGCAGATGATATTCTATGGCAAACATCAGCAGCAGAAAAGCAAGGACAAAGAAGATAAACCAGCGGCTTCCCCTCATGAGCCCCCTCCTTTCCCTATTTCTTCCTGCAAGGATTTCATGGAATTGAACAGTTCTTCCGTTGCCTCAAAGTTACCGTAACGAACCCTCAGGAAATGATTGGTCAACTGACGGAAAACGGGTATCCGTACTTCATTGATATACTGTGTCGGTGTTTTATAAGGCTGCCAGTCAATGCGTTTCTCGTCGCTAAGCCGTTTCAATGTCTGCAAATAAAGCAGACGCACCGCCTCCCGATAATCGGAACGGGAAAGCGCATCGGCAATCCCTCCCGAAAAATCCACACCGTAAATCGTATCTTCTCCCACTTCATAAGGCAGTTTATTCTTGGGCGAACGCATGAATAACTCCGGACGCTTCTTATAAACAAACCATATAATCAGGAGCAGAATAATAATGGCCAGACATATTAATATAAGTTCGGAATACTCTTCGGCAAAACGGCTGCCGAATATCTTCCGCAACAATTCCCCAAACTGCCTGCGAAACCATTCAAAGATATTGATTTCAGGAGTTATCAGTTCACGATTGTAGTCATACGCCGATTCGGATTGCCATTTGGCAATCTGCACGGTGTCGCAAACCAATGTATCAGCCGGGGATGTCAGCATCTATTCTGAATTATATATGTTTAGAGGTTATCGAAATTATCAATATCGCTCTCTACAGTTACACTATCTACCACTTCGGAAGCATGACCGTACTGGTAGGCCATTCCGACAAAAGTGAAAATCATGGAAAGATAAGCGCCGAACGCCTGTACAATACCAAGCAGATAAAGGATAAAACTATATCCTGCCGATACTGTCGTCTCGCTTCCGACATCACTTAATGAGAAGAAATATTTCACCAGCGTAGCGATATACCACGGCATCATAGTTACTCCCTGCAATACATTAGCAATAAATCCCATGATCAGAGATATCAAGAAGACACCTCCCCAAGTGGCAAAACCCAGCCGGAATGTCTTTTTGAAAGACTCCATCACTGTAATATCTTCAAACAGGTAGATAGGCGCCCATAATGCAAGCGGCACTACAAAAGCGATAAGAAGCGGAATGGTCAGAAACAAGGTGAATAGTGACAGAAACGCCAGCAGCCCTACCACAAGCCCCACCAAAAGCATGACTAAGATGGAGAAAAGGGTCATTACAAGCAATCTCTTGATATTGCGGAACAATAAAGGCTTCAAAATACCCAACGTGATTCCCTCCAAGCGTTCTTCACGTTCATTATAAGTACGGATCAATGCATAGATCATGGAGGTCAGCAAAATACTGCCTATCATAAATACAATCATATACAGACCGTAATAGGACATAAATCCCAATAAAGATGCAGTATCCGGCACCGTCGCAGTCTTGGACATAGCAGTCATGGCAAACGCTCCTCCCATCAGTCCGTTCAGACTTAATGCCTGAATAAGGCTTACAGGCAAAAGCAGATAAGTCGTAAACTTCAACAGTATTTTCCAATTCTCTTTTATGAAGTCAAAAGAAGCGTTCAACTTATCACCGAAAGAACGTTTCACGTACATTGCAACCTTAGGTTTCTGTGATTCCATGTTTTTTTCTATTTGGTAAATAAATATAGTAAAAGATGATAAATGCAAGGGATGTAAGGATGATGCCGAGCCTCAGCATATCCGGAAGTTCGGTGTGACGGGTGATAAAGCCTTCGATAAATCCCGCCATGATAAACACGGGCACCGTACCGATTACAATCTTCAACCCTCTTTTCGCTCCTCTGCGGAAAGATTCGAGTCTCGAATAGGTGCCGGGAAACAACCAGCCGTTGCCCAAAGCAAGTCCGGCAGCACCGGCTACGATGATCGCCCATATTTCAAGAGTTCCGTGCAGCCAGACGGCAAGTGCCGACTCCCAAAGCAGGTCGTGCTGATAAAAGAACATCTGAAATGAACCGAGCATAATTCCATTCTGAAGAAGTATAAGCCCCGTACCAAAACTGGTCAGTATCCCCGCGGCAAAACACAGGAAGGATACTTTTATATTATTGATTGTAATGCCCAGAAACATCGAAGCTTCGGGAGAGCCATTGTATACTGCCATCGGCTCACCTCTGGCAATATTGTCCAATGTCATATCTACGTATTGGTTGCCCATTATCAAACGCACAAACTCCTGATCATTGGCGGCAGATACTGCCCCGATCAACGCACTGACGGCAAAGATGATAAAAGAGATCAGTAACTCACGCCGCGCATCATGCATGGTCTGCGGCACTTCCCGTGTCCAGAAAGTGATAATGCGTGTCCATTTCTCACGCTTGCTCCGATAGATTTCATTATGCAGGGCTGAAGCGAGATTATTCAAATAAATGGTAATGCGGGAAGTCGGGAAATGGGTCTGTGCAAAAGCCAGGTCGGCAGTCAGTTCCGTATAGGTGTCGGCAAGTTGGTCAGGGGACAGGTTTGCAGCCTGTTCCACCACCTTTTCGGTCCCTTTCCATTTTTCAATGTTCCGACGGATAAACGTAACTTCCTTCATGCTTTTCAGAGATTTCGGATAAGTTTTGTCCGAAACCGGAAGCAAAAGTAAAAGAATTATGATATATTTGCAACTTAAATCTAAAAATGTTTAACCAAGAATGGCAGAATCTACGATTATTACCGGTCAGTTTGTTCGAATCAGCCAAACGCCCGCCAGTATCGGCGAACGATTGCTGGCTTTGGTCATCGATTATTCCCTGATTGTGATTTATCTATATTCTATGACGACACTCATTGTTAAACTGCATTTATCCTCCGGAGTCGGTACGGTCTTTTTTCTGTGCCTCGTCTATTTGCCTGTACTTTTTTACTCGTTCCTCTGCGAAATGTTCAATCACGGGCAGAGTTTCGGAAAACGTCTGATGAATATACGCGTCGTAAAATCAGACGGTTCTACTCCCAGCATCAGTGCTTATCTGCTGCGCTGGCTTCTCTTCATCATTGATGGTCCCGGTACAGGAGGTTTAGGGCTTTTAGTCGTTCTGCTGACTAAAAACAGTCAGAGACTGGGTGATTTAGCAGCCGGAACGATGGTGATCAAAGAGAAGAATTATCGCAAGATACACGTCAGCCTCGATGAATTTGACTATCTGACAAAGAATTATCATCCGACGTATCCACAATCTGCCGATTTATCATTGGAACAGGTGAACGTAATCACCCGAACGCTGGAGTCCGGTGAAAAGGATCGGGTAAGGCGCGTTACGTTACTCGCCAAAAAGGTGCAGGAAATCTTATCTGTTACTCCACGAGAGAATAATCAGGAGAAGTTCCTCCAAACGGTACTTCGGGATTATCAGTATTATGCATTGGAGGAAATCTAAAATAAGAACTTACACAACACGTATATACACTACCGTCTTCCCAATCCCATATTTCTGAATAACTCCCTTTTCAATGAAAAGATTCAATTGCCGTATAGCCTGTGTTTTATTCATTCCGGTGATAGCACAATAATCTGCCCGATTGATACAAGGATGTTTCTCCAAAAAGTCCTGCAATCTTTTCAGACATTCTTCTTCTGATATGTTCATATTGGAACGCGTAGGGGAAGATATTCGTTCTAAATCCATTTTAGAGTTCAGTTCTCTCTTATATGTTTGCTTTACCTTTAATTTGATATTTTTCAGATGGACAGATGGAGAGCGCACTTCTTTTCTGTCAGTGATTTCTTTCTCCAAAGAGAGGGTCAGAGAAAAATGCCCCAAATCTCCAAACTCCACAATATATCCTCTGGACAACAGCGTCTGCAACTCGTCGGTGATAGCTTCCACTGCTCCAACTAATTGCGCATGAGGAATATGGTGCATCATGGATACCCGCTCCACAAACTCTTTGGTTGTATATGTTCCGCTTGGCACTACTCGTGCATGCAGTAACTTCTGTTCTTCGGTACCCTCTTTATCCGGATTCTCATAAAGGTCGTAATAAATGCTCATAAGAATAATTTTATGTTTGGCTGTTAATAACTTATCTGTTACTATTTAAGCAATTAGTCGTTTGCTTGGTTATTTTCTTTCGTTGCACTTAGGTGCAACGAAAGAGTCACCTACGTGCAACAATTGAAGCACCAAGGTGCTTCAATTATCAGACCTTAGTGATACGCAATAAAACAACGAACAAAGATACTAAAAATCTGAAAGCCCCGAAACTATTTCCCACATGGGTATTTAATAAAATAAGTAGATAGCAGGTACAGTGTATTCTGAGGAACACAGACTGAATTTTACAGCAATGGAAATTACGGATTAATAAAAGCTTTGTGGTTGCTTTTTAATATTCTCTTATACTCCATACTGTACATATCAAATCCTTCCGCCCAATAATTCTTTTTAATGTCATTCAAAACAAACCCTTGTTTTTCATAGAATCTATAGGCTACTTGTGAAGTCCTAACGGTTATCTTTTCAACACTGGAGATAGATTCCAGCACTTCAATTCTATGTTTCAACAGCTTTGTTCCTAATGATTTACCTTGAAAGGCGGGATGTATCATATCCCAACTTATTTTCCCTATAGTGCCGTTTTCTGCAAAATTTATTCCTCCACACCCAACGATTTCTCCATCAACGAGTAAAACATAGTATTGTTCTATTTCTTCATCCAAATATTTGCTTAAATCATTCGCCTCCTCTTCTGCGAAAAAATCGGGAGTATTCAGCTTGATTAAACTCATTATAGCATCTTTATCTGTTGGCAGATATTCTCTAATTATAATTGATTCGTTGTACTTCATAAAGTGTTTTATTTAAAACTATAGAACAAAGGTACTGCCAATTTACTTGGCAGGAAATACCGGAAAGCGAAAACATAAGGATGGAAAAAGAAATAGCCTGAAAGACGCGAATCTTTCAGGCTATATTCCTTTCATTTATCTACAGTGGTGACTAGCGACAATTAGTCCACCTGCCCCAGAGAGTTTCCATATTCCATTTCTCCCTGAACCACAAAAAGGATTTCTTCGGGATCATATTCTCCCATTTCGTCCTTCTTGGCTTCTTTCACGATGTAAGCTACGACCTCTTCCAAGTCAATGTTTACGTAGCCGTCGTTATCGGGCTGAGCGTCAAGAATGCCACTTTCTGAATAGTACTCGTCTATCAGATCGAGAAAATAGTACAGTTCATCGTCCTCGAACTTCTCTTTCAGTTCCTGAGGCAGATAGTTCTTGATAAACTCGACGGTCTTTTCGTCATCGGCATCTTCTAATAAAAAATCATCTTCCAGTCCCATGGTTGTAAGTATTAAGTAATAAGTATTAAATATTAGACAAAGTCTAGAGAAGGTTCTTCACTTTTTCCACGAATACCGGTTTGGCGACTGCGCCTACCTGCTTGTCTACAATCTCACCATTCTTGAAGAACAAAACAGTAGGAATGTTGCGGATACCGTATTCGGCAGCCACATCGCTGTTATCATCCACATCGCATTTACCGATGATGACTTGTCCTTCAAACTCCGCGGCCAATTCTTCAATAATAGGAGCCACCATTTTACAAGGGCCACACCAGGGAGCCCAAAAATCCACCACAACAGGCTTTCCTTCTGCAAGGATTTCCTTATAGTTGCTGTCTGTAATTTCTAAAGCCATTTCTTTTTAAGTATTAAGTATTAATTATTATGTATTACTTCGTTTGTAGATTTGCGCTACAAAGATAATCAATTTATACGGAATCCAAGTTCGGGGCGCTCCTTTAAATATGTTATTAAATCTCTGCCTACCGAAAGCTTGACCGGACGGGAAATCAGATCGACCGACATACGGCTGTCCGTATCATCCGTCACCTTGAAGTAGAGTTCCGTATTGCCGGGATGTTCTTTGGTCAAAGTGGCCAGCTCGGTAATAAGTCCCGAATTTAACACTGACAGAGGAATGATAATGGTGATCTTCTGCACCAGTTCTTCTTTCACATCGGGCAGAAGTTCCATTGAAGTGATCTTGACTTCCAGTTCGTCCTGCCGCCATTGCTTGGCCTGACAACGGGCTTTGATATACAGGAACGTGCCTTCATTCAGATATCCCTGATAAGTCACCCAGTCATTTCCCCAGAAAGGTATTTCCGTAGAGCCCGAATAATCTTCGATCTTGGCAATGCCATACGGATTGCCATTCTTGCTGACTCCACGACGGACACTGGTCACAATGCCACCCATTGTAATCTCCCGGCCTGCCAAAGCCGCCTTATCTTCCAAATCTGCCATACGGGTATTGCAGACGTGATCCAGCACAATCGCGAACTCATCCAGCGGATGGGCGGAAAGGTAGATACCTACCAGGTCGCGTTCCTTGTTCAGACGTTCGAGGTCGCCCCAGCGCTCTACTCCCTGAGGTATTTCGGGGGTGGCGATATCGACGACATTCGCTCCGCCGAACAATGAATTGATGGCAGCTCTTTTGTCTTCCTGATAGCGGTTACCGTATCGCATTAAGGTTTCGAGGAATACTTCGCCCTTAGAGTTGACGGCAAAGTACTGCTCCCGCTTCAATTCGGGGAAACTGTCGAAACCTCCCGCCAACGCCAGACATTCCATATTCTTTTTATTGCAGGCATTCAGATTGACACGTTGTACGAAATCAAAGATACCTTTGAATGGTCCGTTGGTATTACGTTCTTCTACAATGCTTTGCACGGCAGCTTCGCCTACGCCTTTCACCGCTCCCAGTCCGAAACGGATATTACCGTCGTGGTTGACAGTAAACTTCAGGTTACTCTCATTCACATCCGGACCGAGCGTCTGGATACCCATTGCCTTGCATTCGTCCATCAGCTTCGTGATATCGGTAATGTTGGACAAACTTCGGCTCATGACAGCCGCCATGTATTCCGACGGGTAGTTTGCTTTCAGATAGGCTGTCTGATAAGCTACCCATGAGTAGCAAGTAGCGTGCGATTTGTTGAACGCATAAGAGGCAAACTTTTCCCAGTCGGTCCAAATCTTTTCAAGTACTTTCGGGTCATGCCCGTTCTTGCGTCCGCCTTCGATAAACTTAGGCTTCATGTGATCCAGCTTATCACGCAGCTTCTTACCCATCGCTTTACGAAGGGCATCGGACTCACCACGGGTAAAGTCCGCCAGCAGACGTGACAAAAGCATCACCTGTTCCTGATAGACCGTAATGCCATACGTATCTTTCAGATATTTCTCCATCACCGGAATGTCATATTCAATCGGCTTACGGCCATGCTTACGGTCGATGAAGTCCGGAATATAATCCATCGGCCCCGGACGATAGAGGGCATTCATGGCGATCAAATCTTCGAAGGTAGAAGGCTGCAATTCGCGCAGGTACTTCTGCATTCCGGCAGATTCAAACTGGAACGTTCCGATGGTACGTCCGTCACTATATAATTTGTAAGTTGCCGGATCGGTAATATCGATCTGGTCTACGTCTATCTCCAGACTACGACTCAGACGGATATTCTCAACCGCCTCCTTAATAATAGACAATGTTTTCAATCCGAGGAAGTCCATCTTGATCAATCCGGTATCCTCGATCACCGAACCTTCATACTGGGTAACGAGCATCTTTTCGCCCGTTTCCTTATCGTCGGCCGTACTTACAGGCACCCAGTCGGTGATGTCGTCACGACAGATAATCGTACCGCAAGCATGCACACCGGTACCACGAACATTACCTTCAAGCATTTTGGCATACTTAAGAGTGTCTCGCACCAACGGGTCGGACGATGCCTCAGCCGCTTGCAGTTCGGGGACGTATTCGATGGCATTCCGCAGGTTCAGCTTCTTATCGGGGATTTTATCCGGCACCAGCTTTGCCAGACGGTCGGACTCCGAGAGAGGAAGTTTCTGTACACGGGCAACGTCTTTGATAGCCAGTTTGGTAGCCATCGTACCATACGTGATGATATGCGCTACTTTTTCCTGACCATATTTATTGGTTACCCAGCGAAGCACTTCACCACGACCGTCGTCATCGAAGTCCACATCGATATCGGGCAACGAAATACGGTCCGGATTCAAGAAACGCTCGAACAGCAAGTCGTATTGGATAGGGTCGATCTTGGTGATACCCAGACAGTAAGCCACTGCCGAACCGGCAGCCGAACCACGTCCGGGCCCTACCGATACGCCCAGTTCCGAGCGTGCGGCATTGATAAAGTCCTGCACTATCAAGAAGTATCCGGGGAAACCCATCGTTTTCATGATGTACAACTCGAAGTTGAGCCGTTCTTTCACTTCTTCCGACAAAGGGTCGCCATATATTCTTTTCGCACCGTCAAATGCTAACTTTGCCAGATAGTCGCCTTCAAGTTTGATACGATACAGTTTCTCATATCCCCCCAGACGTTTGATCTTGGCCTGTCCTTCCTCTTCGCTCAGCACCACATTACCATTTTCGTCCTGTGTAAACTCATCGAACAGGTCTTTCTCCGTATATTTGGCACGATATCCTTCTTCTGTTCCGAAGTCTTCAGGAATAGCGAAGGTAGGCATGATAGGTGCATGGTCAATCGAATAATATTCGACTTTATCTAGAATTTCCAGCGTATTGCTCAGTGCCTCGGGAACATCTGCAAAGAGTTCATTCATCTCTTCACGGGTCTTCATCCATTCCTGTTTGGTATATAGCATACGGCTAGGGTCATCCAAGTCTTTACCCGTACTCAGGCAGATCAAACGGTCGTGTGCCTCGGCATTCTCTTCATCCACAAAGTGAACGTCGTTGGTGCAGATCAGCTTGATATTATACTTCCGGGCATACTCCTGCAAGTATTTGTTCACATTTACCTGTAGCGGATAACATTCATGATTGGCACGGGGTACAGTCGCCTTATGACGCTGCATCTCCAGATAGTAGTCATCACCAAACAGGTTCTTATACCATTGGATCGCTTCTTCGGCTTCGGCAAACTGCCCTGCGGTAATACGCTTCGGCACCTCGCCACCCAGACACGCCGAGCAGACAATCAGACCTTCGTGATACTTCTCCAGCTCACTGCGGTCGGTACGCGGACGCATATAGTACCCGCGCGTCCACGCGTGCGATACTAATTTAATAAGGTTATGATAACCTTTCTCATTCTTGGCAAGTACAATCAGGTGATAACCGCTTTGGTCCGGCTTCCCTTCTTTCAAGTCCATCGTACGGCGGGCGACGTACATCTCACAACCGATAATCGGTTTAAAGAGCTTGTTCTCCGCCTCCACGATCTTCGCCTTGCAGGCAGCTATCTCCGCCTCCTTATCCTCACACTCCACTGTGCCGGCTTCAATCCCTGCAATCCGCTTCTTCAGATCCTTGATTTCCCCTTTCGGACCGCTATTCTTCTTATTGACATAGTTCGTAAATTCCTTGATGCCGAACATATTTCCATGATCGGTCACGGCAATACCCTTCATCCCATTTTTCATGGCTTTATCTACCAGACGGGCGACACTTGCCTGACCATCCAGTAGAGAATATTGCGTATGAACGTGTAAATGAACGAAATCCTGCATAATGATAAGTAGTTAATTTGAAGGCATAAAATTACTACCTCCCGCGTTATAAACAAAAATAATCCTCAAAAAGTTATCAACACTCGCATTTCTCTGCTCATTTACTTGCTGTTTTTTTAAAATAAGTATATTTTTGCACACAATATCATTAAACAGCATTCATGGGCCGACTAAAGAAATTAAAAAAGATACGTATTCACCGCGAAGGAACACATATATTATGGGCTAGCTTTCTGCTACTGCTACTGATTAATGCGGCCCTTTATTGGGGAATAGATTGCAAAATTCCTTTTTATGTGGTTGCAGTAGCCAGTATTGCAGTATATCTGCTGATGGTTAACTTCTTCCGCTGTCCGATCCGACTTTTCGGAAAGGATACAGAAAAGATAGTCGTCGCTCCTGCTGACGGCAAAATCGTAGTCATTGAAGAAGTGGACGAAAACGAATACTTCCATGACCGCCGGTTGATGATCTCTATCTTCATGAGCATCGTTAACGTACATGCCAACTGGTATCCGGTGGACGGCACCATTAAAAAGGTAGCCCACCACAACGGTAACTTCATGAAAGCATGGTTGCCTAAAGCCAGTACGGAGAACGAACGTTCTACCGTAGTCATAGAAACTCCGGAAGGAGTGGAAGTGCTGACCCGACAAATCGCCGGAGCCGTGGCACGACGCATTGTCACCTACGCAGAAGTAGGAGAAGAATGCTATATCGACGAACACATGGGCTTTATCAAATTCGGTTCCCGTGTGGATGTATATCTGCCCCTCGGCACGGAAGTCTGTGTCAACATGGGACAATTAACGACCGGTAACCAGACGGTTATCGCCAAACTTAAATAATTCGGTCACAATGACAAATGTTATAAAGAACAATATTCCGAATACAGTAACCTGCCTGAACCTTTTCTCCGGTTGTATCGCTTGTGTCATGGCTTTCGAAGCCCGTTATGACCTAGCACTGCTTTTTATTGTTCTGAGTGCAGTCTTCGATTTTTTCGATGGCATGCTGGCTCGTATTCTCAATGCACACTCAATCATCGGAAAAGACTTGGATTCACTTGCAGATGATGTCAGCTTCGGTGTGGCTCCCTCACTGATTGTATTCTCCTTATTTAAAGAGATGTACTATCCGGCAAATATGGAATTTCTTGCTCCTTACCTGCCATACGCAGCCTTTTTGATTTCCGTATTCTCAGCGTTACGACTGGCTAAATTCAATAATGATACCCGGCAGACCAGTTCTTTCGTAGGTCTTCCTGTTCCGGCAAACGCCTTATTCTGGGGATCGTTCGTAGTAGGGGCGCATGACTTCCTCGTTTCCGAGAACTGCCATCCTGTCTACCTTATTTTATTGGTTTGTCTGTTTTCGTGGTTGCTGGTGTCAGAGATACCGATGTTCTCGCTGAAATTCAAGAATCTTTCATGGAATACAAATAAAATCAGTTTCATTTTCTTGATTGTATGTATCCCATTCCTTGTTTTCTTAGGTATCAGCAGCTTCGCAGCGATCATTGTCTGGTATATTTTACTTTCACTTTTTACAAGAAAAAGTAAATAAACAATCTCTTGGCACGTTTGTTGTACTATGAGTTTTATCGAAGTTACAACATAAAATCATAGCCCAATGCATATACTTTTATTCTTACTTCTTTTTCTAGCTGCCATTGTCATATTTGGCCTTTCGATTGTCGGATTTGTATTAAGAGCCATTTTCGGGCTTGGCCGTGGTTCGTCTTCCCGGACGAAGCAGGCAAGGAGTGGACAAAATGGCCAGCAGCAAGGTCGTCCCAACTATAACCAGAACACGGACAGCCGTGCCGATAACGAAGGGGAAATCTTTGCTGAAAACAGTCCAAGAACCAAACATAAGAAAATATTCACTCAGGATGACGGTGAATATGTAGATTTCGAGGAAGTAAAATAATATAATATAGAAAGTGGTTAGTAACGTGTAGTCAGCAACTTACTAATCACTGTTTCATCTTCTCTTAGAAGCGAAAAAGTCCTTCATCAATGTGGCACATTCATCTGCAAGGATCCCTTTTACAACGACCGTTTTAGGATGCAGCGCCTGAGCCGCATATCGCTGATATCCACGCTTATCATCTTCCGCACCAAAAACCAGTTTGCCGGTCTGTGCCCAAGCAATGGCACCGGCACACATCACACAGGGTTCTACTGTAACATACAGCGTACACTCGTTCAGGTACTTTCCGCCAAGTACATTGGCGGCAGCAGTGATAGCCTGCATTTCAGCATGGGCTGTCACATCATTCAATGTTTCTGTCAGGTTATGGGCACGGGCTATGATCCGTTCTTTGCAGACAACCACTGCCCCTACAGGGACTTCGCCCCGCTCTGCAGCCTTGCCGGCTTCTATCAATGCCTGTTTCATGAAGTAAGTATCGTCCAGTGTCATCATCAGCGTCTCATGTCATGTTCTCCGAAGAGGGTGGGATAATCTTCTTCCATATTTTTATGGATAAACATGAGAATGGTTTCGCGAAGCCAGCGTGACTTATTCGTTATCTTGTATTTTTCCAGATAACGATCGACAATCAGCTGCTCGTCTTCGCTCAACAAAATGCTCATCCGCCGTTCCCGTTTGGTATACTCAGCGTGCATTTTCAGGCACTTTTTGCTCCTTTTTCTCATATCTTCTGCAAAATTACTTTTACTTCTGTAAAAACAAAGAATAAAAGCTGTAAATTTGCAAAAAAAGATGGCTGAACACAATGAATTAGGGAAAGCAGGAGAAAATGCCGCAGTAGCCTATCTCGAAGAGCATGGTTATCTTATCCGACACCGGAACTGGAGAAAGGGACACTTCGAGCTGGACATCGTAGCCGCCAAAGAGAATGAACTGGTGATAGTAGAAGTGAAAACACGCAGTAATACTTTGTTTGCCCAACCGGAAGAAGCCGTCGATTTACCAAAGATTAAACGGACAGTACGTGCTGCCGACGCATATATGAAACTATTTCAGATTGACGTTCCGGTACGTTTCGATATCATCACTGTCATTGGCGAGAACGGAAATTTCAGAATAGACCATATAAAGGAAGCTTTTTATCCTCCTTTATTTTAATAGGAAACAAGTATTTTAACTAAGAGCAAAAACATAAAATCGAAAGACTTATGAATGTAGAAACGATCAGGGAATACTGCTTAAGTAAAAAAGGGGTTACCGAATCATTCCCGTTTGATGATGTATCGCTGGTTATGAAGGTGATGGACAAAATGTTTGCCCTCATCGACTTGGAAGGAGCCAACTCCATCTCACTGAAATGCGATCCGAAACGTGCCATTGAACTGCGCGAACATTATGCAGGCATTGAAGGAGCCTACCATTTCAACAAAAAATATTGGAATGGCGTTTACTTCGATAGAGACGTAGACGATAAATTAATAAAGGAACTCGTCGATCATTCTTACGAGGAAGTTATCAAGAAATTCACTAAGAAACTGCGTGCTGAATATGATGCCCTCCCCTGATATGTCATTTCCTGTCCCATTGATTCACATCAGTGAGACAAACTCTACAAACAGTTATCTGCAGACTCTTTGTGCCAAGCAACAGGGAGTTGCAGCATTTACGACTGTAGTTGCCGACTTCCAGACATCCGGACGTGGGCAACGTGGCAATTCGTGGGAATCTGAACCCAAAAAGAATCTTCTTTTCAGTTTTGTTCTTTTCCCGGATTTCTTGGAAGCACGCCGGCAGTTCTTGATTTCTCAGATTGTGTCTTTGGCTATTAAAGAGGAACTAGATAGCTATGCTGACGATTTTTCCATCAAATGGCCGAATGATATCTACTGGAAAGACAAAAAAATATGTGGGATGCTGATCGAAAATGATTTGATGGGGCGTAATATCAGTCAGAGTATTTCCGGAATCGGGATCAATGTGAATCAAGAAGTATTCCATAGTACTGCTCCAAATCCGATATCGCTCCGGCAAATCACAGGAAAGCAGTATGACATTTTCGAAATTCTCAAAAATATCATGCTCCGCATTCAATCCAGTTATGAATTGCTCCGGAACGGTGACACTGAACTCATAGCCCACCGATATGAAAAAGCTCTTTTCAGAAAAGAAGGGATGCATCGGTATAAAGATGCTGATGGAGAGTTCTTTGCGAGAATTATTTGCGTAGAACCCGAAGGGAAGCTAATTCTGGAAGATGATGCGCAGAAAAAAAGAGGATATATGTTTAAAGAAGTAGAATACATCTTTAAATAAAAGCCTCTATTGTTTCAAAAAACATTATCTTTGAGCCATACGTTTATATATACTATAAAAACTCGCTTATTTATGAAAACAAGATTAATCTTCCTACTTCCATTACTATTTTTCCTTATTAGTTGTGGCGATTCAGATTCAGAAACAGCGAAACTGGAATTATCGCAATCAACTTTCGATGATGTTAGCGCAAATGGCGAGACATTAAAAATAGATGTGACGTGTAACTCTACCTGGCAGACAAGTAGCAACCAGTCATGGTGTATACCTAACAAACAAAGTGCCAACAGTGACGGAGAACTTATTTTAACTATTCATGCAAATAATACTTCTAAAGAAAGAAATGCAACCGTTACTATTATCTCAAAGAAAGTAACTAAAATCATCAAAATATCTCAATTAGCTACTACTACTCCTGTTGATGAATATCATTATAAGTTACCTGTCATCTTTCATGTACTCTATAATAACCCGGCAGACCGGAATCAATATGTAGAAAAAGAACGACTTACTGAAATCATAAATGCCTGTAATTCGATTTATCAAAACAAAATATATAAAAACGCAAATAATAACATTAGCCAAGATATGAATTTGGAATTCATTATGGCTACCGAAGCGCCTGATGGTACTTCTTTAGAGGAACCGGGTATTGAATATATTGAATGGGATACTCCATCCATGGACTGTACCCTGTTTATGGATGGGAAGAATGAAAGTCAAGCAAAAGAATATGCAAAAATGATTTGGAATCCGAAATTATATATTAACATCTTCATTTATCCATTCACAAATAAAAGTATTTTGGGGATTTCGCATTTACCTTATGCGCTATCTACCTACCCGCTAGCAGGTTTGAATAACGGTAATTACTATTTAAAAAATGAAGTAGCATACCCTCATTGTGTATCCATCAATAGTACTTACATCTATGAAAATAGCAATAATATCCAATATACCCCTTATGATGTTTATGTCACCCTCGCACACGAACTAGGACATTATTTGGGTCTTCATCATGCATTTTCCGAGGATGGAGATAATACAGATTTATGTAAGGATACGGATTATTGTGATGATACTCCAACTTATAATATTACAGAATATACAGACTGGGTAAATGGGCTGTCAGGAGACCAACAGTATACCCTCACTTACTTAAGCGCAAGACATAACTGCGAAGGAGAGTCATTCATATCACGCAATATTATGGATTATGCTTACTGTTTCTCTGATGTATTCACTTCCGATCAACGCAAAAGAATCCGCCATGTACTTTCATATAGTCCATTGATACCCGGGCCTAAAGAATATACATCTACTGATACTCGTTCTTTAGCTAGTGATGAGAAACCACCAATACAATTCAAATACTAAGGTTACTTCTGATAAATTTAAATCCTTATAGGAAAAGACTAATAGAGAAAGAGGTGAACCGCTCAGCGATTCACCTCTTTCTCTATCCTCAAAATCTTATCTAACGTTTTCTGAGCCTCTGTAGAAGGAAACCGTAGCACCACTTTCTGTAAAGAGCTTCGTGCTTTCTCATATCCGGTAGCAAACAATTTCGACAGCCCATCCCGATAACGTGCATATTGCATTTTTGTCGGTGAAGAAAGCTTTTTGTAGTCACTTTCCAGTTTTTTCTTCTCCTGCTCCGCCATCAGATAATAATAATTACCGAGAAAAATATTGGCTGCCAAATTATCCGCATCCAACTTCAATATATTCTCGTACATACGCAACGCATCCTTCTCCTGTCCACGACATACCTGCATTTCGGCAACAGCCTCCAGATAATCTACATTATCAGGGTCCTTCTGCGACAGTTCTTTATAAAACAAAAAGGCTTTGTCATAATTCCGATTCTTCTTATAGGCAAGAGCCAACTCATTAGAAAGTTTCGAGCTGATCTCACTACTCTTGTCTATACTCGTCCAATAGAACATTTCCGAGCGGTCTATATTCAGACTGATAGCCTGACGGAAATAGCTAACCGCCTGTCCATGCTGTCCAGCCTCAATAGCAGCCGTGACTTTATGCAACATTTCATCGGCCGTCTGTGCATTCAGCATCAGCGGCAACGAAAACAAAGAAAAAAGAAGGAGAGTTAAGGTTTTCATAATCAGTTACATTGTTTCTAGTTCGTGACACGCAAAGATACAATAAAATAATAAAATATGTACCTTTGTTCGCAAAAAGAACAATCTATTTGATAAAAGTGTTTCTACAAGATGATAAATAAAAAGACGACCTCCGAAAACAGACGAATATTACAGATTGCCGTACCATCGATTATTTCGAATATTACCGTGCCATTGCTGGGACTTATCGATGTCACTATCGTTGGACATCTCGGCTCTCCGGCATATATCGGAGCGATTGCCGTAGGAGGAATGTTGTTCAATATCATCTACTGGATCTTCGGATTCCTACGTATGGGAACAAGCGGCATGACCTCACAAGCCTACGGGCAGCATGACTTAAACGAAATCAACCGGTTACTGATACGTTCTGTCGGTGTCGGACTCTTTATTGCCCTATGCCTGCTGATCCTTCAATATCCTATCCTTAATGCGGCATTCACACTCATACAGACTACAGAAGAAGTAAAGCAACTGGCAACTACCTATTTCTATATCTGTATTTGGGGAGCTCCGGCAATGCTAGGTCTTTATGGATTTGCAGGCTGGTTTATCGGAATGCAGAACTCACGCTTCCCGATGTATATTGCCATCACGCAGAATATTGTCAATATTATCGCCAGTTTGTCTTTCGTCTATCTCTTGGATATGAAAGTGGCAGGAGTCGCCGCCGGAACCCTTATCGCACAGTATGCAGGTTTCTTTATGGCCATACTATTGTATATGCGTTATTACAGCACGCTCCGAAAACGTATTGTATGGAAAGATATCATACAGAAGCAGGCAATGTACCGTTTCTTCCGGGTAAACCGTGACATCTTTTTCCGTACCCTCTGCCTGGTAATCGTAACGATGTTCTTCACCTCTGCAGGAGCTGCACAGGGAGAAGTCGTTCTGGCAGTAAATACACTGCTGATGCAATTGTTCACGCTCTTCTCTTATATTATGGATGGATTCGCCTATGCAGGGGAAGCGTTAGCCGGACGCTATATCGGCGCAAGAAATCAAACGGCTCTCCGCAATACGGTCAATCACCTTTTCTATTGGGGCATCGGACTTTCGGCAGCATTCACCCTTTTATATGCAATAGGCGGAAAAGAATTTCTCGGGTTACTGACAAATGATGTTTCGGTAATAAGCTCCTCAGACACTTACTTTTATTGGGCACTCGCCATCCCATTGACAGGTTTCTCCGCTTTCTTATGGGATGGTGTGTTTATCGGCGCCACCGCCACCCGCCAGATGCTTTATTCGATGTTGGTTGCTTCCGTCAGCTTTTTTATGATCTACTATGCCTTCCACAATCTCTTGGGAAATCACGCTTTATGGCTGGCTTTCATCACTTACCTTTCATTGAGGGGAATCGTGCAGACCTTCATCGGAAGAGAAATAGTGAAGAAAGCGATATAAAAGTTATCGCGCAACTATGAGGTCTATCCAACAAATTATCTCTATATTTGCGCTAAACTAAATGTAAAAAGATATGGCAAAGTATAAAAGAATTCTGCTGAAGCTCAGCGGAGAAAGCCTGATGGGGGAAAAACAATACGGCATTGACGAAAAAAGACTGGCGGAATATGCCGCACAAATCAAAGAAATCCATGAACAGGGAGTACAAATCGGCATCGTTATCGGCGGCGGAAATATCTTCCGTGGACTAAGCGGAGCCAACAAGGGCTTCGACCGTGTGAAAGGTGATCAGATGGGTATGCTGGCAACTGTCATCAACAGCCTTGCATTAAGTTCCGCATTAGTAGCAGCCGGAGTAAAGGCCCGTGTACTTACAGCAGTCCGCATGGAGCCGATCGGTGAATTCTACAGCAAATGGAAAGCGATTGAATGCATGGAAAACGGTGAAATCGTTATCATGTCCGGCGGTACGGGAAATCCTTTCTTTACCACAGACACCGGCTCTTCACTGCGCGGCATCGAAATCGAAGCAGACGTAATGCTGAAAGGTACCCGCGTAGACGGCATCTACACAGCCGACCCGGAGAAAGACCCTACAGCTACAAAATTCAGTGATATCACATACGATGAAGTACTGAAACGTGGTCTGAAAGTGATGGACCTCACAGCTACCTGTATGTGCAAGGAAAACAACCTGCCGATTGTTGTTTTTGACATGGACACGGTAGGAAACCTCAAAAAAGTAATCAGCGGAGAAGAAATAGGAACAGTAGTACACAACTGATCCTGACTCCCTACCAATATACCCGGGGCTGACTAAAAAGGATATAATCAGCTTTCAGACTTTTTAGTCAGTCCCGATTACTTTCTCCCTCCACATTCCTTTTGTTGACTTGCATATACATCATTAAGAAATAAAAGCTATGAAAACCAAAAACGCCTGTTTCTGGATATTCTTATTACTATCCGGAAGTGCTTACGCACAAATGTCTCAAAAAGGTACAGTACAGATTTTTAATTCAAATAAGTCCCCACTACCGGGAGTACAACTGACAGCTACCGATGCCCCTGCCACCGATACGGATGCCAACGGGAATTTCCAGTTCAACTTCAGCAAACAGAAACCGGGAATGGCTATCGCTTCTCCGAATGTATATAAGAAAGGATATGAACTGGTGAATAAAGACATGATCAACGGGTGGATTCTATCCGAAAAACGTCCGTTGAGCATTGTGATGGCTCCCGAAGGCACTATAGAAGAAAGCAAGAACAAGTATTATTCCATCTCCGTTGCCCACTTTTCGAAGAAACAAGAAAAAAGCCATTGAAGAAATCAACCAGCTATATATAGCACAGAAAATCAGTCTGCAAGAGCGCAGCGACCGTCTGAAAGCGATGGCGGAGGAATCCAGATCATTTATGAATCAGATCGATCAGTACGCTGAGAAGTTTGCAAGAATAAATCCAGATGACATCAACGCCATTGAGAAGCAAGTATTGGAACTGGTCAATGCCGGAAAACTGTCTGAAGCCATCGAGCTATACAATAAATCCGGAATTATCACTCAGGCCAGAGAGAAGCTGTCACAGAAAACAAAAGCAGAGGAAGACATCGACAAACTGGCCGAAATAATGTACCGATATGCCGACCTCTGCGCCCTGACCGGAGGAATGGAAAACGAGAAGAAAGCAAATGATGCCTACAAGTTCGTAGCCGAAGCACTTCCCGACAGGTTTACATACGTATTTAAATACGCATTGCAGAAAATAGGACTGGAAGACAGTGATACCATGGAATGGCTGGACAAATGCCAGAAACTTTCATTTGACGAGAAATCTCTCGTACAAGTACTGAACATAAAAAGTACCCTTGCGCGTCATCATCAGAAAGACTATATCAAAGCCTTGGAGTATGACATCAACGCACTGGAAATACTGTCCAACAAAAATATTTCCATGCCTTCGGGCGATTACTATGCTATCTACCATCAGACGTTCTATTCAATGGGAAAGACATACGAAGCCATGAACGAATTCAAAGAAGCAAAGGAAATCTATGAAGACCAGATCAAAGAAATCAGTGAAGAGATAGCAGACAGCAACAATCAGCTGTTCATAAATATTCAAAGTTCTCAACTTGCCAACATATACAGTTCGCTGACAGACATTTACAAGAAGGAAGGCAATGTGTCTAAAGTCAACGAACTGTCAGAGAAATTATTCGAACTAAATAAAAAGAATGCAGGAGATAATGAAGAAGCCATACTCGAAGTTGAAATAGGAAGACAAGAATACCTGTTCCATCAGGCAGTAGAGAAGGCGGATTACAAACTGGCAGCCGGCAGTATAAAAGAGATTCTGGCAAAAGCCGAGAAACTGTATAAGATGCGTCCCTTGTCCCGTGCCTACTGGTATGCTTTATGGAACTTCGCCTACATCAGCGTAAGCACAGAAACAGAACCGGAAAACTTCCTCACGACCATAAAAGCATTTGAAGACAAGGTAGCCAACGAATTAAAAATCAACAGTGAAGAACAAAAGACCTCATTATTGTACAATATCGAGAAACAATACATTCTATATTACTCCAAAAACGGAAATAAACCCGAAGAAAGGAAGCATGTGGAACAAGCATACCAATATGCCGAAAAACTGAATCAGTTGAATCCGGCAAGATTTGTTCTTGAGATTATCAGTGCGCAGGCATCGTATATCGATATGCTCCTGGAACTTTCCGAACATGACAAAGCTCTGAAAGCCGCCATCGACCTGGAAGCATTATACACCATGCAAGGAGTATGGGGATTTCAGGACTTGAGAACAGAGAACAGTATAGGCACCGCAATGGTTTGCGGAGGACTGTATGAATTAGGAGTGGAACATCTGGAAAAAGTAAAGAAAGACAGGGAAAAGCACCTGAAACAAAAGCCGAACGACGTGGATATGATGGGCAGTATCACCACTACCTACAATAACCTGTCGTTGGGATACGGCAAACTTAAAAAATATGCCAAAGCACTGGAAGTGCAAAAGAAAGCATACGAAATCATCAAGACACTATATCCGCATAATAAAGCCCAACTTGGCACGAACTATCTATTGATGACTCTCAATACAAGTATCGCCTACTATCAGAACAGCAATAATGCGGAGGCTCTGAAATTTCTGCAAGAGGCGGAAAACATCGCAAACGAACTGAAAGAACTCAATCAGCTTTTCAGCTCCTACCCTCTTGTTGTCCGGTTTGCCAAAGGAGACCTTCTGGCCAAATTATCCCAGCCCGGCTCCGAGGAATTATTAAAAGCAGGTCTGGAGTATAAGAGCGGCACGCTGCCTAACGATGCCGTTCTGCTCTACCTTATCAATGATTACCGGACCAACAATAATAGCATTTACAGAAAGTAAAGGCATTACTTTCTCAGAATAATCTTCCATGGGACTTTATCGGATACCGGTCCGGTGAAGTCCCATAATTGATATCCATCCTTGTATACCGTCACCCGTTGCTCCTCTTTTTGTTTCTCGGCAGGTATGGGCAGTTGGAAGTTTCCCATTCCGTCAGATACCGTCTTCATGTCCAGCACTTGAACAGTAGCATCCGCCAGCGGACGGTTATCCTCATCTTTCACAGTACCGAAAATCATCGCTAATGAAGAATCCCGACTGATGCCAAGAGTCACATTCTTTTCCAGGCTCAGTACCGTATCTACCGTCACATATCCTTTCGATTCTATCTTCAGACGGGCATTCTCACCCAGATATTTAGTATGAATTTTTTTGAAGACAACCTCGTCAGAAAGTCTGTCCACATGACGGGTTTCGCTCTTATCGGCATACTCCAATGTTATATCAGCGCCATAAAAAGGCAAAGAAGATTTGGAAGTATCCGTAAGACGCACCGTGGAAGTGACCGGCGAATAATAATAGAAAGCAAAGAAAGCCAGTGCCACCACCAGTACAGGCACAAGGACATACAATAATACGAACCTCAATGTCCGTTTCACATCTACCGGATCGGGCTTGATAAAGCCTTCATTCTCCAAAATCTGCAATTGTTTGTCGAACTTGAGACGCAAATCATCATAATTGGTATACAAGTCGCAGAAGTGTCCGAGATTCTTCTCGCAATAAGATTTAAAATCTTTGAGAGACTCATCAACGATCCCCTCCTCCTTGAAATAGACAAATATTTTAGGTTTTGCAGCCTTAGTCTTCAGATATATTTCATGGGCCACTTCCAGTTCTTCTTTGGTATAGCGCCCCATCCGTGTGTGGAACAGAAAAATCACAATATCACATTCGCGGATATAGTCATTATAGCGATCCTGCAGACGACCTTCATTCAGCGAACTGCTGAAGTCCATCCACGTACGCTGATCGAAGTCTATATTCCGGTCACGATAAAGTTTATTCTTATCCGAAAAGTACAAGTCAAACATCTGTTTGTCTTCATTCAACTCCGCCGATGATGCAATAAAAATCTTGATCTTCTTCATCTGTTTCTATATTTTTTCCTTTATACTGATCCATTTCTTGCGGTCTTCGATTCGTTCGAAAACCAACTGTGCCTTTTTCTTCAGTTCTCCTTTCAGTTTTACTTCTTTCAATGACTGCTGAAGGCTATTCTCCACCAGCTCAATCTCTTGCATACTTTGCGTATCCTTTACGATTAAGCTATACTGATCCAGAACTTCACTTGGGTCATTCCGCTGAAAGAACCACTCTACCGACATTAATTTCAGCTTGATATCCATCGCCATCTCATAAATCAAGTGAGCAACAGAGTCACACGCCACTTTATCATCGGCTTGCTTCAGCAACTGGAAATTATTCACTAAGGATGGAAGAAGCAGTTTCATATCTTCTTTGGCTTCCTGTCTGACTGCAATCTTCAATGTCATGGCAGAATCGAGTTTCATCTCTTCATAAAGACGAATAGCTCCATGCACATCACCATGATCGAGCAGTTCCATTGCCTGCTTTTCCATAGCATCAAGCTCGTCACGATTGATGCAGGCAAATTTAAGCGCATATATTTCCAGACGTTTCTGCCATTCCATCATACTTTTAGACATGGAGTCAACTTTCTGATCATATTCCACTGCGGACAATGCGTTCTGTTTCTTCAGTTCTTCCAGTTCAGCCAATGTTTTCCGATATTCTTTCTCGCTATTGGATTCGCCTATATCGTAATATTTCTTGCGCAACGCATTGATGACTTCGGTACGCCCTAATACAATTTTCAGTTCGGAGGCAGACGATATATTCCAGTTGGCTACTTTCTCGTAATTGACTATTTTGAAACCTTTCTTATAGATATCATTAATCATCAACGGATCGCCCGGCAAGGAAGCGGTGAAATTCAGAATAAACCGCCCTTCCTGATCGCTGTCCGTAGGCGAAGCACCCGCTACTTTTATTTCAGCACCGGCTACGGGCTTGTTATTGCTACTCATTTCCATGACAATTCCCTTCTGAGTGGTTTGTGCCCAAACGCACTGAAAGCCAATCAGAAAGATAGAGAGCACTAAGAATATTTCCTTTTGATGATTCCCCATATCACAAATCCTAATCCATTTTATAGTTTTTCGTCCGGCTTCGCAATCAAAAGCAGATGCCGTGTCAAAGCAATATCATATTTCTCACTGCCATTCCGCAAATCGTTGTAAGGGCGAATGTCATAATGAGCATATTCTTCATCCCGCTTTTTATTCTTCAAGGCTACCTTTTGTTCTATCTCTTCCTGTTCCTTTTTTGTCACAGGTCTATATCCCAGTAACAGTTCTTCCACATTCCATCGGTTGTGTTCCACCTCTGCCAAAATCGCCACCTGCTTTTCGCTAAGTTGCTTTCCGTTGTCCCAATGTTCCTTGGTGTAGCCGATTGAACGCAATTTGGTAGGAATGGCATTCGCATTATAAATATTAGACCATTTCTTTACCGTTTTGAACTTCGGATTGTGCCATAGTTCATCCATTTCTTTCGCAGATGGCAGTTCTGTCAAGACTTTATCTCCTTCACACTTTTCATACACCGCATTTACACGCTTGGCATACATCTCGTCTGCCATGCACAAGTCGAAACAATCATCCAACATCCCGAACGGACGAAGATTCTTGAAACGCTGATTGGTTCCTCCTTTTCCCTTCAATGGATTACCGGATAATTTTTCAATGATAGCCGATGTTATCCGTTGCTGAACCAACACCGGAACACCTTTCTCATAGACACAACGCGGGAGATAGACAGCAGAAGAAATAGACTGATGAGTCAGGTTCAGGCAGACTGCAACCGTCATCAGCGCATCCTCATCTTCACACCAGTCTGTAATCAAATCACGGACTTCCGGCGATTCGATAGTTCCCTGTACAAACTGCCATTCTATGTCTATAAAATCTGTTCCCAAATGAGCATAAACCTCAGCAGGTTCATCCCTGCGGACCAAACCGTTTTCTGTGTCTATAAAGGTAGAATAAGATACATCAAACAGGTTTTCATACGCTTGTTTGAAGCTGTTCATCTCACGCATTGCTTCATTATCGATAAAAGTGATGCGCGTTTTCTTCTTTTTATCCCGGATAAAGTTGGGATAGTGGGCTATATGGGCAGCCTCGACAGCCAAAGCAATTCCCATCCTCGACATTCCCACAATTACCAGATGCACATATTTCTCTGATTCGTAAGTGACAGGCTGATAATCCAAAGGCAGATAATTAATCTCACGGATACTACACGCATTTCGCACAAATACTTTTTGCGCCCATGTTTCGTAAAAGTTAAACGGACAGAAATCAATATATTCCTTTATATCATCATCAATATCCGAGAATTGGAAGACGGCAAAAGTAGATTGATATTCAAAGAGTACGTTGCACTTCAAAGGAGGTTTCCGATTCTCTTCCTTGCAAAGTTCGCCTATCAGATTCAGACAGTCGACATTCATCGAGTCATGATAATATTCCACATCATCCAGCTCTCCGTTATCTCCCAATATAAAGACTTCTTTCGCATCCGCCACATACAACTTTTTCAGTTCTTCTTTAGAGTCTCTCATGGCATGAACCAAAACGATTCTCTTCTCCTCGTCCTTTGTGAGATTGGAGAATAATTCCATCCGTACTTCATTGACGTCTTTGGAAGTCTGAATGACTAATGTGCAATCCTTCTCCCGTTGGCATAACTGTCGTATCAGACAGGGCAACATCGCATCTGCACCGATGATCACAAAATGATCAGATAGTTTATAATGAATCAACCCGTTTCTGCAATTTTCCACCCGCCTTTCAATGATATTGGAAAGCGTGGAGATCAACAATCCGCCCAAAACGACGGAACCCAGCAAACTAATAATCAATGCCCACGGGCGGTCTTCCGGACTTATACTAATCAGATTGCCCGAATCAACAAAGTTATTGTATACATTCCACAGGGTCTTCTGGAAAGAATGGTTCGCCACAGAGTCGGCAGCCAGCGCAGTCATCTCTTCGGAAGGAGCCATCTGATGCTTGCTTCCCCAGTGTACTCCCAGACAAGATAGAACAATCAGCGAAATGACTATAATAATTAGGAAACATATCTGTTTCCAGGCCCCGCCATAAATAATCCGGTCAAACCAACGAGCATTCATAACTTACTCCTCCCTTTCTATTCTGAAACCTAATTTCTTCACCATCTTGATCGTATTCATAGCCGTATTCCGATCGTACTCTTTTTCTTCTTCCGGCAACTCATCATAAGGCACCAGACAAGGGTGCTTTTTATGGATATCATCGCGTTTTCCGCCATAAGTCCAGCCTTCGTCCATCCGGGCTTTTGCCCACACTTCATGTACATTTTCAGCGATGCGCTCTGATAATTGGATTAAAGATTCGGGAAGGTCGACCGATGAAAGGTCCATCGGTTCGGGGGTGTAATCCAGTTTATTTTCTTTCATATTTTATATTCTGTATTTATCTAATGTATTAAGATGCAAGGCATGTCATTGATGCAAAGATAATAAAAAGACTAAGATTTACAGCTTTCAATACTATTTCTTAATGGCTATAGTGCTAAAATCTAAGTCTCGCATTGCATAAAACTATTCGTCTGACAGTTGTTGAACTTTCGTCTGACAACTGTTAATCTTTCGTCTAACAGCTGTCAGACGAAAAGAAAACAGCTGTCAGACGAATAAATTCAAGCATAAACAATGTTAGTTTACGGCTAGCAGAAGAGTAATCTCATGCTATTCTCCAAGTAATCCGTCGCATACGAAAAATTAAATTATACTATCAACGCCCTAAACTATTGTTTATCATCGGCAAACTACGTACTTTTGCACGCCATTTTTAAGAGGCTAAAATAATGAATAACAAGACCAAAGGTTTTATTTATGGAGCCATTGCCGCTGCAAGCTACGGTATGAATCCTCTCTTCACACTCCCGCTCTATGCTGCCGGCATGAGTGTCGATACTGTTTTATTCTACCGTTACGCATTTGCCGTAATTGTATTGGGTGTCTTGATGAAGCTGCAAGGGCAGTCTTTTACTCTTCGCAAGGCAGACATTCTCCCCTTGGTAATCATGGGATTGCTGTTTTCGTTTTCATCTCTGCTTCTATTCATGAGTTACAACTATATGGATGCCGGTATTGCTTCTACCATTCTGTTCGTTTATCCGGTGATGGTAGCTGTGATCATGGGCGCCTTTTTCAAAGAGAAGATTTCCGCAATCACCGTTTTTTCGATCCTGTTGGCACTTTCGGGCATTGCCCTGCTCTATCAGGGAGATGGCAACAAACCACTCTCCACCGTAGGAATTATCTTTGTTTTACTGTCGTCTCTCTCCTATGCCATTTATATCGTAGGAGTCAACCGGTCTTCATTAAAAACATTACCGACTACCAAACTGACTTTTTATGCTATATTATTCGGATTATCGGTTTACATAGTCCGCTTGAATTTCTGCACGGAATTGCAAATCATACCCTCTCCCTTATTGTGGGCAGATGTTCTGGCCTTGGCCATTCTCCCCACTGCCGTGTCATTGATTTGCACCGCATTAGCCATTCAATCTATAGGCTCCACTCCTACTGCTATACTCGGTGCTCTGGAGCCTGTGACAGCGTTATTTTTCGGGGTCCTCCTGTTTCACGAAAAACTGACTCCCCGATTAATGGTCGGTATTTTAATGATTATCACTGCCGTTACATTGATTATCATCGGCAAGTCGCTTATAAAAAAGATGAGTGTGCTGTTGCAGATAAGCAAAAAATAGTATACTTTTGCTAATCAATCAACCAAATAGCAACTTTAATTATCAAAAAATATGGTAGACGTAAAGACTTGCCTTGACAATGCACAAGAAAAAATGGATATGGCTGTAATGTATCTCGAAGAAGCATTGGCACATATCCGCGCTGGAAAAGCGAGTACCCGACTGTTGGATGGTATCCGCGTAGACTCTTACGGAAGTATGGTTCCTATCAGCAATGTAGCTGCTTTATCCACTCCGGATGCTCGCAGTATCACCATCAAACCGTGGGACAAAAGTATGTTCCGTGCCATCGAAAAAGCCATTATCGACTCTGACCTTGGCATTATGCCCGAAAATAATGGTGAAGTAATCCGTATTGGTATTCCTCCTCTGACGGAAGAACGTCGTAGACAGCTCGCTAAACAGTGTAAAGCGGAAGGCGAAACTGCCAAAGTAAGTGTACGCAACGCTCGTCGCGATGGCATCGACGCACTGAAAAAAGCAGTAAAAGACGGACTGGCAGAAGACGAGCAGAAGAATGCGGAAGCCAAGTTACAAAAAATCCATGATAAGTATATCAAACAGATTGAAGATATGCTTGCTGACAAGGATAAAGAAATCATGACGGTTTAATGGAAAATGGAGAATGGACAATGGATAATTACTATGCAGTCCCATTGCCCATTCTCCATTATCCATTCTCCATTATCCATTATCCATTAAATAAATGAAGGGATTAGTAATCAAGAACACGGGCAGTTGGTATCAGGTGAAGACCGACGACGGACAATTTATTGAATGTAAAATCAAAGGTAATTTCCGGTTAAAAGGTATTCGCAGCACCAATCCGGTAGCCGTGGGCGACCGCGTTCAGATTATACTCAATCAGGAAGGTACTGCCTTTATCAATGAAATAGAAGACAGAAAGAACTACATCATCCGCCGTTCTTCCAATCTTTCCAAACAATCTCACATTCTTGCCGCTAACCTCGATCAATGTATGTTAGTGGTTACTGTCAACTATCCCGAAACATCCACCATTTTTATCGACCGTTTTCTCGCTTCTGCCGAAGCATATCGTGTACCTGTCAAACTGGTATTTAATAAGGTAGATGCTTATAACGAGGATGAGCTCCGTTATCTGGACGCTCTTATTAATCTGTATACGCATATCGGTTATCCTTGTTTCAAGGTTTCTGCCAAGGAAGGAACCGGAGTGGATGCCATCAAAAAAGACCTGGAAGGCAAGATCACACTTTTCTCCGGTCATTCGGGAGTTGGAAAATCGACGCTCATCAACGCCATTTTACCGGGAACCAAAGTAAAAACCGGTGAGATATCGACCTATCACAACAAAGGTATGCATACGACTACCTTCTCTGAAATGTTCTCTGTAGACGGGGATGGATATATTATCGATACTCCGGGAATCAAAGGATTCGGAACGTTCGATATGGAGGAAGAAGAAATCGGGCATTATTTCCCTGAAATATTCAAGGTTTCCGCTGATTGCAAATATGGTAACTGTACACATCGGCATGAGCCGGGATGTGCGGTACGTGAGGCAGTGGAAAAGCATCTTATCAGTGAGTCTCGTTATACTTCTTATCTGAATATGCTGGAGGATAAGGAGGAGGGAAAGTATCGGGCGGCATACTAATCTCTTAACTAATCAGCAAGAAATTACACATAAAAAATAAATCTAATTTCTATTAAAAAAACGACAACAATCGAACATTCTGATTCCAAAATTCAAACAACAAACACAACTTTGATTTTAATTTAAACTTCAAGCAAAATCTCACTAATTTAAATAAGTAAATTAGATGAAAAGTCGAAATTCTCCTTTTGTCTGTTATTAAAGCCAGACACAACATTAACTTTCTTTTACTTTATCCAGCATTAAACCTTTTCTTTCAAGTGTCGTCTAATCATCAGAAGATATTATATAACATGCTATATACTATACTAAACCATGAATAAAAAAACTAAATGGGGCATCATTATTCTTATCGGTGCCGGAATTATCGGTGGGGGAATTTACTCACAGTTACCAAAAACTAACGACGAACTGGCTGCTGCTGACAAGGTAAAAAATACCCAAAAGAATGGAAAAAAGATTCTGAACGTCAACGCCAAAGTAATAAAGCCTCAACTGTTAACAGACGAATACACTACTACCGGCGTACTTCTGCCGGATGAAGAAGTTGATTTGTCTTTTGAGACTTCCGGGAAAGTAATAGAGATCAACTTCGAAGAAGGAACTCCCGTAAAAAAAGGACAACTTCTTGCCAAAGTCAACGACCGCCAGCTACAGGCACAACTTCAACGGTTGGTTTCACAACTAAAGTTAGCTGAGGACCGTGTATTCCGACAAGATGCTCTGCTTAAACGAGATGCAGTCAGTAAAGAAGCTTATGAACAAGTAAAGACTGACCTGGCAACTCTAAATGCTGATATAGAAATAGTAAAAGCGAACATTGCCCTAACCGAGCTCCGTGCTCCATTTGACGGAATCATCGGACTTCGGCAAATCAGTGTCGGTTCATACGCTTCGCCGACAACTATCGTTGCCAAACTGACAAAGATTACTCCGCTGAAAGTAGAATTTTCAGTACCGGAACGCTATGCAAGCCAGATTAAGAAAGGTACGAACCTGAATTTTAGAATTGAAGGAAAACTAGATGCCTTCAGCGCAAAAGTATATGCTGTAGAATCAACGATTGATCCCAACCTGCATCAATTTACAGCACGCGCACTTTATCCAAATACCAATCGCGCCTTACTTCCCGGCCGATATACAAGTATCCAATTAAAGAAAGAAGAAATCCCGAATGCGATTGCCATTCCGACGGAAGCTATCGTACCGGAGATGGGAAAGGATAAAGTTTTCTTGTATAAATCAGGAAAAGCCGAACCTGTAGAAGTGACAACAGGCATTCGTACAGATGCTGAAGTACAAATTGTAAGAGGACTTCAAGTAGGAGATACCATTCTTACATCAGGAACACTGCAACTTCGCCTGGGACTTCCTGTTACATTGGATAATATTGACTAATACCTGCCATGCCTTATGAATATATCTGAATTAAGTATACGCCGTCCGGTATTAGCTACGGTACTGACAATCATTATTCTCCTTTTTGGATTTATCGGATACAGTTATCTGGGTGTCCGTGAATATCCATCGGTGGACAACCCGATCATTTCTGTCAGTTGTTCTTATCCGGGAGCCAATGCCGACGTCATTGAGAACCAGATAACCGAGCCACTGGAACAAAATATCAATGGTATCCCGGGCATCCGGTCTCTATCCAGCGTCAGCCAGCAGGGACAAAGCCGTATTACGGTAGAATTTGAACTTTCAGTCGATCTGGAAACTGCAGCAAATGACGTACGTGACAAAGTTTCCCGTGCCCAACGTTATCTGCCCCGGGACTGTGACCCGCCGACTGTATCAAAAGCCGATGCCGATGCGATGCCTATTTTAATGGTTGCCCTCCAAAGCGACAAACGCTCACTGCTTGAATTAAGTGAGATTGCAGACTTGACTGTCAAAGAGCAGTTACAGACCATCTCTGATGTAAGTAGTGTATCTATTTGGGGTGAAAAGCGTTATTCCATGCGCCTTTGGCTCGATCCGGTCAAGATGGCAGGATATGGCATCACTCCGATTGATGTAAAGAATGCGGTAGACAATGAGAATGTCGAACTTCCTTCGGGTAGTATTGAAGGAAACACTACCGAACTGACAATCCGTACATTGGGATTAATGCATACTGCCGATGAGTTCAATAATCTTATTGTAAAAGAAGATAACAACCGTATCGTCCGTTTCAGTGACATCGGACGTGCAGAACTTGGTCCTGCCGACATCAAGAGTTACATGAAAATGAACGGTGTACCCATGGTAGGTGTTGTTGTTATTCCACAGCCGGGAGCCAATCACATCGAAATTGCCGATGCTGTGTACAAACGCATGGAACAGATGAAGAAGGACCTGCCGGAAGATGTGACGTATAGCTATGGTTTTGATAATACCAAATTTATCCGGGCATCTATCAATGAGGTAAAAGAGACTGTATATGTAGCCTTTATTCTGGTTATCATCATCATCTTCCTTTTCTTACGCGACTGGCGGGTGACGCTGGTTCCGTGCATCGTAATTCCCGTATCGCTGATTGGAGCATTCTTCGTCATGTATCTTGCCGGATTCTCCATTAACGTACTTTCCATGCTTGCCATTGTGCTGGCCGTGGGACTGGTGGTGGATGACGCCATCGTAATGACGGAGAACATCTATATCCGTATCGAAAAAGGAATGAGTCCGAAAGAAGCGGGAATAGAAGGAGCCAAAGAGATCTTCTTTGCCGTTATTTCAACGACCATCACACTAGTTGCAGTATTCTTCCCGATTGTCTTTATGCAAGGTATGACAGGACGTTTGTTCCGGGAATTCAGTATTGTAATTTCCGGTTCTGTCATTATCTCTTCATTTGCGGCACTGACTTTCACACCGATGCTGGCCACGAAGTTACTCATCAAACGTGAGAAACAAAACTGGTTCTACACTAAAACAGAACCGTTTTTTGAAGGGATGAACCGATGGTACAGCCGTTCGCTCGCTGCTTTTTTGCGCAAGCGCTGGCTGGCACTTCCGTTCACTTTTATAACCATCTGCCTGATCGGCTTCTTATGGAATGCTATTCCGGCAGAAATGGCACCGCTTGAAGACCGGTCGCAAATCTCGATCAACACCCGAGGTGCGGAGGGTGTCACTTATGAATATATCCGGGACTATACCGAAGATATCAACCAGCTTGTAGATTCTATTCTGCCGGATGCGGAAGCGGTGACAGCACGTGTATCCAGTGGTAGCGGAAACGTACGCATTACACTGAAAGACATGAAAGACCGTGACTACACGCAGATGGAAGTTGCGGAAAAGATATCAAAGGCAGTTCAGAAAAAGACCATGGCACGCTCGTTCGTACAACAGCAGTCTTCTTTCGGCGGACGCCGGGGAAGTATGCCTGTTCAATACGTACTTCAGGCTACCAATCTTGAAAAACTGCAGGAGGTATTACCGCAGTTCATGGCCAAAGTATATGAGAATCCGGTTTTCCAGATGGCAGACGTAGACTTGAAGTTCAGCAAACCGGAAGCCCGCATCAAGATCAACCGTGACAAAGCAAGTGTAATGGGAGTCAGTACCAAAAACATCGCCCAAACGCTGCAATACGGATTGAGCGGCCAGCGTATGGGATATTTCTATATGAACGGAAAGCAGTATGAAATTTTGGGTGAAATCAACCGCCAGCAACGAAACAAGCCTGCCGACCTGAAAGCTATCTACATCCGCAGCAGCAATGGAGATATGATACAGCTGGATAATCTGATTGAGCTGGAAAACGGTATCGCTCCACCCAAACTGTACCGCTACAACCGATTTGTATCAGCCACAATTTCCGCCGGACTGGCTGACGGAAAGACCATCGGACAAGGACTGGATGAAATGGACAAGATTGCCAAAGAAACATTGGATGATACTTTCCGTACCGCATTATCCGGAGACTCCAAGGAATACCGTGAAAGTTCTTCGAGCCTGATGTTTGCCTTTATTTTGGCTATCCTTCTGATTTATCTGATCCTGGCAGCACAGTTTGAAAGTTTCAAGGACCCGTTAATAATCATGTTAACAGTGCCTTTGGCTATCGCCGGAGCCTTGGTATTCATGTATTTCGGAGATATCACAATGAATATTTTCAGCCAGATCGGTATTATCATGCTGATTGGTCTCGTGGCTAAAAACGGTATCCTGATCGTGGAATTCGCCAATCAGAAACAAGAAGCAGGCGAGGATAAAATGAGCGCCATCAAAGATGCCGCATTACAGCGTCTGCGCCCGATTCTAATGACAAGTGCTTCTACTGTACTGGGACTTATTCCATTGGCATTTGCCAGCGGAGAAGGCGCCAATCAGCGTATCGCCATGGGTACGGCTGTAGTAGGTGGTATGGTTGTTTCCACACTGCTTACTATGTATATCGTGCCGGCCATCTACAGTTATATTTCGACTAACCGAATCAAAATAACAAAAGAATGAAACAGAAAAGTATTTGCATGAAACAAATCATATACATAGTTACCGCATGTGTCTTCGTATTAGTTTCTCCAGTGAAGGCACAGCGAATCTATTCCTTAAAAGACTGCCTGGAAGAAGGGCTGCAAAACAATTATTCTCTGCGCATCGTCCATAACGAAGAACAGATCAGCAAGAATAACGCGACACTCGGAAATGCAGGTTATCTGCCTACTTTGGACTTTTCTGCCGGATATACCGGAAACCTGGACAACATCGAGACGAAAGCCCGTGCCACCGGAGAGGTCACCAAAAATAATGGAGTCTACGACCAGACAGTTAACGTCGGCCTCAACCTCAACTGGACCATCTTCGACGGATTCAATATCAGCACTACGTACAAGCAACTAAAGGAACTGGAACGGCAGGGCGAAATCAATACCCGCATTGCCATTGAAGACTTCATCGCCGATCTTGCCTCGGAATACTACAACTTCATCCAGCAAAAGATCCGTTTGAAGAACTTTCATTATGCGATGTCACTTTCCAAAGAACGCTTGCGTATAGCAGAAGCGAGCCATCTTGTCGGTAAATTCTCAGGTTTGGATTATCAGCAAGCCAAAGTGGACTTCAATGCGGACAGTGCCCAATACATCAAGCAACAGGAATTGCTGCACTCCTCACGCATCCAACTTAATGAATTGATGGCCAACAATAATGTAAATCAGATTATCGTCATCAAAGATTCTACCATTGACGTACACAGTGACTTACTGTTCGACGATTTATGGAATGCTACCTTATCCACCAATGCTTCTTTGCTGAAAGCCGACCAGAACACCGTACTGGCACAGCTGGATTACAAAAAGATCAACTCCCGCAACTATCCATACCTCAAACTGAATACCGGCTATGGATATACCTTTAATAAGTATGATATCAATGCAAATAGCAGAAGAGGCAACTTAGGCTTTAATGCCGGAGTTACTGTCGGTTTTAATATCTTCGACGGCAACCGCCGCCGTGAAAAGCGCAACGCAACCCTTGCCTTCAAGAATCGTCGTTTGGAACGACAGGAACTGGAGTTAGCCCTTCGTTCCGATCTCAGCAACTTGTGGCAAGCATACCGTAATAATCTTCAGCTGCTGAATCTGGAACGGCAGAATCTTGTGACTGCCAAAGACAATCATGATATCGCCATGGACCGTTATATACAGGGAGACCTTTCCGGTTTTGAAGTACGCGAGGCACAAAAGAGTCTGCTGGATGCCGAAGAACGTATTCTCTCGGCAGAATACAACACCAAACTTTGCGAAATTTCACTACTGCAAATCAGCGGAAAAATCACCAAATATCTGGAGCAATAAAACATTGATTCTCCTGTTTTCATTGGGCTAATCATCTGATAAAAGCGATTAGCCCAATTTTTATGCCATTAAGAACAGATATTACCCTTCATTCCCAACCTTTTCTTCTACATTTGCACACACCCTAACATTCACTTAATAATAGAAGTCATGAGACAAACAGCCTTTTTCTTTCTGTTACTTTTCATTCAGACCGGAGTTTCAGCCCAAGCAACAGATTACAGGAAACAACAGAATTACAAAGAATGGGTACACCTCGCTCCCAAGTTCGATGATGCCTTTTTCCGGACAGAAGAAGCACAACGTATCGGAGACAATGTATTGCTATACCAGCAAGTCACCGGAGGGTGGCCCAAAAACATCTATATGCCGGCAGAACTGACTGAGCAGGAATATGCCAAAGCAAGGAATGCGAAAGAAGACGTCAACCAAAGTACCATTGACAACAACGCCACGACAACCGAAATTCAATATCTGGCCCGTCTTTATCAAGCTACACAAAAAGAGAAATACAAAGAAGGAGTACTGAAAGGTATCCAATATCTGCTCAAAGCACAATATGACAATGGCGGATGGCCTCAGTTTTATCCGCGTCCTACAGGATACTATATCCAAATCACCTACAATGATAACGCAATGGTCAGAGTCATGCAGCAGTTACGGGAAATCTACGAAAAGCAGTCCCCTTATACTTTCATCCCCGATGAAACCTGCCAGCAAGCACGTAAAGCCTTTGACAAAGGAATAGAATGTATCCTCCGGACACAGGTTCGCCAAAACGGGGAACTGACAGTATGGTGCGCGCAGCATGACCGCATTACACTGGAGCCCTGCAAGGCACGTGCATACGAGTTACCTTCATTGAGCGGACAAGAATCTGACAATATCGTGCTTCTACTGATGTCTCTCCCCCATCCATCGGAAAAAGTAATTGAATCGATAGAATCAGCCGTCAAATGGTTCAAGAAGTCCGAAATAAAAGGAGTACAAAAAGAATACTTCACCAACAGTGACGGAAAAAGAGATTACCGGATGGTCCCTTGCGAAGATTGCCCCGTATTATGGGCACGTTTTTATGAACTGGATACCAATCGTCCTTTCTTCTCCGACCGCGACGGAATTAAAAAATACGATATCTCAGAAATCGGACATGAACGCCGGAACGGATATAGCTGGTACAATAAAGACGGCAGCAAAGTACTGGCAAAATATGAGAAATGGAAGAAGGAATTAAATAGGAAATAATACCGGAGGATGCGATAAGAGGGGATGTCAAAAGTCAATAGTAACTCTCCTCCTTCCTGAAGGAGGAGAGTTACTATTGACTTTTGATAACCTCTCATCTATTTCTATTTTCTATGACTATCCTACTATATATTTAGCAACCTTTCCTGCACGATAGATCAGCCATACCAATCCCCATGAAACAGCGAAAGCAAGAATAGCGGCTACAGGTATCTGCAAACCAATCGGCATATTAATAGCTCTCATCAGCACGACCGACGGCCCTGTAAAGAAATAATGTATCATATAAATACCGAATCCGCAAACAGTGAGATTCGCCAATGCCTTTTTCATCCTTTCCGAGTTCACTTTTACTTTCTTTGCCAACATAAACACAGGTATCGTCATCATTACAACATTAAGAGAACAATAGGTAAAGAAGAGTTCCAGCATCTCATCCGTATATTCCGGCAATGCGGTTATATGCCTGAAACCTAAGAATGTCACCGCATAACCGACTGCAAACATCGGAATGCCAATCGCCAACGTTTTCTTCAAGCTCCATTCCAGATTTTTCAGATAATGCCCCAACAACAGATAGCCATTGAAACCGGCAAAAGCATACAGCATTCCAAAAGAGTTCCATGAACAGGTTCCCCATAAATAATTAGAAACAAACTGATAATAATAAGGAAGCAGCAAAGTTACCCCCCAAGCCAGCAGAAACATCAGTTTGGCACGTTCCGAAGCCTTCTCTACCCAAGCTGAGAAAACCGGCAAATACAGATACAACCCGATAAGCAGATAAATATACCACATATGCACGGCTAAAATGGAGAAGTTGAACGGAATCATCAAAATATATTCCAAAGATACAGAGAATGATTGCTGCATCACTTCCTCTCCCGCATACGGGAAGAAATCAAGAATAATCTGAGGATTCAGCCCCAACAGGCCTGTAATCCAAGGGAACAGATTATAGAGCACCGACCATATCAGGAACGGATAAAAGACGCGGGGAATACGTTTCTTGTAAAAAGTAGAAGCATCACTTCTTACAGGCAGAAGCAATGCACCGGTAATCATCACAAACAGAGGCACGCACGGACGCAGTACAGATCCGTAGATAGCCCCCCAAAGTTTTATTTCTCCGATATTCGGAGCCGTGCCGGGATAAAAATTAAACGGATCGGTGCAATGACAGCAGACAACTGTAAACATCGCAATAAAACGAACGACATCCAGCCAAACAATATGCTGGTTCTTTTGATTGGATAAATTCATCACTAGTGGTTTCATGGTGTTTTAATTATTAGATAAGCAAGTTTATAAAAAAAGGGATACCCATACGAAAACTGACAGGTATCCCAAATGAATGTTTATGTAATCAACCGCAAGAATAACTTGCCATTACTTATTACTTGTTACTTATTACTTATTACTTGTTATTTGTTATTTGGCACAACGTGGTTTTATCTGTTTGAAGAAGTCATTTCCTTTGTCATCTACCAAAATAAATGCCGGGAAATCTTCTACTACTATTTTCCAGATAGCTTCCATACCCAGTTCCGGATATTCCACACATTCAATGCTCTTGATGTTGTTCTGAGCTAGGATTGCAGCCGGTCCGCCGATAGAACCCAGATAGAAGCCGCCATATTTCTGACAAGCATCTGTAACCTGCTGGCTACGGTTACCTTTCGCCAACATAACCATGCTACCACCGTGGCTCTGGAACAACTCAACATACGAGTCCATACGTCCGGCAGTTGTCGGTCCCATTGAACCGCAAGCCATGCCAGCCGGAGTCTTGGCCGGACCAGCATAGTAAATAGGATGATCCTTGATATACTGAGGCAAATCTTCTCCACGATCCAGACGTTCTTTCAGTTTAGCGTGAGCGATGTCACGGCCAACGATGATAGTACCGTTCAGTGACAGACGAGTAGATACAGGATATTTGGTCAGTTCTTTCAGAATCTCAGCCATCGGACGGTTCAGATCAATCTTCACGACATCACCTTCACCAGCCTGACGCAATTCTGCCGGAATCAGACTACCTGGATTTGAATCCAGTTTCTCAATCCAGATACCATCTTTATTGATTTTACATTTGATATTACGGTCGGCAGAACAAGATACGCCCAGACCTACCGGACAAGAAGCACCGTGACGAGGCAGACGAATGATACGAACATCATGTGCCAGATATTTACCGCCAAATTGTGCACCCAGACCGATCTTGTGAGCTTCTTCCAGTACTTGTTTTTCCAGTTCGATATCACGGAAAGCACGGCCAAATTCATTTCCCGTAGTCGGCAGATTATCGTAGAAGTGAGTAGAAGCCAGTTTCACTGTCAGCAGGTTCTTCTCAGCAGAAGTACCGCCGATCACAAAAGCGATATGATAAGGAGGACAAGCGGCAGTTCCCAGAGTCTTCATTTTTTCCACCAGGAACGGAACCAGTGTACCAGGGTTCAAAATTGCTTTTGTTTCCTGATACAGATATGTTTTGTTGGCAGAACCACCACCTTTCGTTACGCAGAGGAATTCGTATTCCATGCCTTCGGTAGCTTCGATGTCAATCTGTGCAGGCAGGTTACATTTTGTATTTACCTCATCATACATATTCAGAGGCGCATTCTGAGAGTAACGCAGGTTTTCTTCGGTATATGTTTTGTAAACACCCAGTGACAGAGCTTCCTCGTCGGTATAGCCGGTCCACACTTGCTGTCCCTTTTCACCGTGGATAATAGCAGTACCGGTATCCTGACAGAATGGAAGTACACCTTTGGCAGCCACTTCCGCATTACGCAGGAAAGTCAGTGCTACGTACTTATCGTTCTCGCTGGCTTCCGGATCACTCAGAATCTTAGCAACCTGTTCATTGTGCGAACGGCGAAGCATGAATGACACATCACGAAAAGCTGCATTTGCCATCGCAGTCAAGCCTTCTTTCTCAATTTTCAGGATAGGATTTCCTTCAAACTCGCTTACCGATACATAGTCTTTTGTAAGCAGATAATACTCAGTGGTATCTTTTCCCTTTTCAAACATGGGCTGATACTTAAACGGAGGTGTTGCCATAATTTCTTATTTTATTACGTAATGTTAGTTAGTGAGGCAAAGGTAGTAATTAAAAATAAAGAATGATAACGGAAGAATGAAGAATTAAGAATGAATAACGCAGAAAGGAACTATGCCCACCGCAACAAGAATTTATTCTCATTGCAGTGAGAACTTTTTCTCATGCCTATGAGTATTTTTTCTCACTGCGATGAGAAAATTTTCTCATTGTGGTGAGAATTTTTTCTCATCGAGATGAGAATGGTCTGAGAACTTTAGATCACAATAACTACTGTTAATGAGGCGACTAACCAACAAGCCGACTTTAGATTTTACTCTTGAATGGACCCGATTCTTTTGATCAATTCATTGCCAAGCGCAGTTTTGTCCTCAATATGCTTCAAGACAGCCGTCACAAACGTGTTACTTTCAAAATCACCACGTACTTGTTCGAAGTCCTGCTTCATTTCATCGTGAGAACCATCGGCTCCGAATCCTGTCATCGAAGACAGCGAGAACTCTTTGCGGGCATCATCATATACCATTTTATCAAGACCGACTACCGCCTCTTTCCACGCTTTTACGATACGGATTATGTCCTGTGCCGTTATTTCGTCCGGATTCAAGCCGTAAAACTCCTGAATCTTGTTGTAAGCCCAGGTCCATTCATACGTATAATAATTCTCATGCATTTCCGCAAAGCTGGCGTTGATGGACTTTAACCGGTTGACAGAACCATTTTCGATGCCATCGAGCAGACGGTCTATTTCACTCTTAGGAGCGATCAGTCCGGACATATCCACCCATTCGCCGGTTCCGATTTCCGTGTCCGGTTTCAGACGCTGGCGTATTTCTTCGTTACTCTGGAAATTAATGCCTTCCAGGCGTTTTATGATGGAGTTACCCAAAAACTTATGAATAGCGATCTCATAAAAACGGATACCATTATTTAAAGAGGAGTTCTTGATCTTTGCGCTCTGATAGGAATAGATTTCAGATGTTTCGCCGGATACCCGCTTAAGCTCTTTCAGAATAGAACGTCCCTTGAACATTTTCTGAATGGTGTATGGACTCAGAAGATTATAATTGATATAATCCAATCGGTTCGGGTCTTTCCGCTTGTCACGTTTCGGCCACTTCTGAGCATCGCGAATGGTACCCACACTTCTCAGATTCACTCCCGGAACCAGATAAGTCGTGTTCCGTTGCTCGATCAGATAAGAGAAAGGAAGATTGGAGGTATCGGCATGATTAACGTGACGTCCCATTACCAGAGAAAAGGCTCCGACACGTGCCGGCCATAAGATATAGGAGTCGGAGGTCGTTTTGGCCCCTCTTTCCATGGTTCCCTGATGGATAGGTCCCAATTTATACATATGGTTGCTCTGATTCGATCCCGATCCCGCATTCATAAACGAGAACATACCGGCAATCAATAAAGTCGATTTGTGGTGAGTCACCGTGAAAGGTCCCGCAAAGATGGCGCATGCCTCCCCGTTCTCTCCCTGGCAGTTACTGAAAAACAAGGAATCGGAGGCTGAATAGTTATGTCCCAGTTTGCAAGACTGACCGACAAAACAACGGGTCAGCATCGTTCCGTCATCTACTTCGGAGCCGGAAGAGATTATGAAATCATCACATATCACTCCATGTCCGATATGTACAGGCGCTGTCACATTACTGTTGACGCTACCGTTTGTCAAACGGCAAGTACCGCAGATATGGCAATAATCACCGATCCGTACATTCTTGATAGACCCTGTGTTCAGAATCATCACATGATCACCTATACTACCTACCGCAGAAGCATGCTTGTTGGAATAATAATCGGCAATCGCCTTCATGCGATTAATCAGTTCCGGACGGTGACGATACAATGCAAGTATGTATGCCTGGTGTGCCGACAATTTATCATTGATCAGCACTTCACGTCCGCCCGTTTCATTGAGCACTGTCGCTTCCACCCCATTACCAAAGGTGCTTAGCCCGTCTACCAAAATGATATCCACATTTTCAATGAAGGTATCATTTCCGATTTCATAATTAGCAATGTAGTTTTGAATGTTTTCAATGCAGCAGTTATCCCCTACTACCACATTGTGCAGAGTTACATGACGGAGTCCCGAATGTTTTCTGATCCCTCCGGGCAGTGTAAATTCGGCATCAAATACGCCTAATTTCACTTCACCCGAAAAGCGGGTATGGTGAACATACTCACAGTTAAACCCCTCGGCAACCAAAACATTTCCCCAATCATCAGCCAGACACGACTGGCTCTTCAACTGAAGCACTTCGTCCTCAGTCAATTTACGATAGTCTTTCATATAGATAAAAATAGATATGTACCGCCTCCCCCAATCAGTAAGCGGTACATTGATTATTATTCTTCCTCTTCGTAAGTCTGATAAAGAAAATCGTTATAGGGGTACTTTTGAACATGCAATTCTTTCACTCGCTGATAAACTACATCTTTCAGTTCGTCTATATTGATTCGTTCGCGGGCGGAAATAAAGAGGCAGTTGTCCTCCATCTTTGCCATCCACGTCTTCATCAGTTCTTCGAGTGTTAAGTTTTCCTTTGTTCGGGGGGTAAGGTCGTCCGGCGCCTTCTCCACGTAGGTGTAGGCGTCTATTTTATTGAATATAAGTATCATGGGTTTGCCACCGCCGCCAATGTCGGCAAGTGTCCTGTTCACCACTTCGATCTGTTCTTCGAATCCGGGGTGAGAGATGTCTACTACATGCACCAGTAAATCGGCTTCACGTACCTCATCCAAAGTCGATTTGAATGAGTCTACCAGGTCAGTGGGCAACTTACGGATAAATCCGACTGTGTCCGACAGAAGAAACGGCAGGTTATCGATGATCACTTTGCGTACCGTTGTATCAAGCGTAGCGAACAGCTTGTTTTCGGCAAACACTTCGCTCTTTGCCAGCAAGTTCATGATGGTCGATTTTCCAACATTTGTATAGCCGACCAATGCAACACGGATCATGCGTCCGCGGTTCTTGCGCTGTGTGGCTTTCTGTTTGTCTATTTCCGCCAGACGTTCTTTCAACAGTGACATACGGTTGAGGATGATACGGCGGTCCATTTCGAGCTGCGTTTCACCCGGTCCGCGAAGTCCCACAGAACCTCCTTTACCGCTTCCGCTACCGGAGCCACCACCCTGACGTTCCAGGTGAGTCCAGAGTCGTTGCAAACGTGGTAACATGTATTTGTACTGAGCCAGTTCTACCTGCGTTTTCGCATTGGCAGTCTGTGCACGCATCGCAAATATATCGAGGATCAATGAAGTACGGTCTAGTATCTTTACTTTCAGTTCGGCTTCAATGTTACGTATTTGTTTCGCGGAAAGTTCATCGTCAAAGATGACCATTCCCACTTCACGTTCTTCTTCCTCTTCTGTCCGTATATATTGTCTGATCTCTTCCAGTTTTCCTTTTCCGACATAAGTAACCGAATTGGCTGTCGGCAATTTCTGTGTAAATCGTTTCACTACCTCCGCCCCAGCCGTCTCAGCAAGGAAAGCCAATTCATCCAGATACTCGTTCGTTTTCCGCTCATCCTGCATCTGGGTAATGAGTCCGACAAGTACTGCGGTTTCTACTTTGGCTTCGGATATTATAAATTCTTTCATTCTTTAACTTCTACTATATAAATCTAAATATGGTCGCAAATATAACAAAAAAAAAGAGGACAATGTTGTATTGTCCTCTTTTTCGTAACCATTTATAATAATTCAATTATAAATCAAACCATAACTTTTCCCAAATTTTCGGAGATTCTTTCGGTGCATTGATATTAGCAGTCATCTCTTCCGGGCTATACTCCCATCTTCTGATCAGTTCTTTTGAAGTTGCATCTTCCGGCACTTGTAAGGTCGGGACTTCATTTCCAGCAGTACCAGAACGTCTCCACTGTACAAACTCCTCAAACGGACGATCCATTAAATCAATCCACTGCTGCATATGAATCTCATACAGTGCTTTCTCCTGAGTCAGCGCTGTCAATTCCGGCAAACCTGTAACATATGTATCAATATCCGCTTCCGCTACTCCATAAAATGCACATGCTTCCCGAATGCCTTTCTTATACAATTCATTAGCCTTCGACAAATTCTGAGCAACTCCCAAACCGCGCGCATAAGCTTCCGCTTCCAGAAGCAACTGCTCCTGGCAAGAGTATATTAACTCCGGTGCATCTTTTCTGAAAAGATAACTGCTCACAACAGATGATAACATATTATCTTTGTCATCAGTAACAGCAGGTTCACGGTTACCTAAGCCTCTATATACACCGTCGGCACCCGGTTCAAAATAACAAGGAATACGGGGGTCATTACGTTCCTGCATCGGCTTCAGCATATAGTTGCTGGCAAAAAACAATATCTGTGTACCGCCAACCAATTCTATAAGTTCATACTTAGGATTCTGGTTACCCGGTTCTGCAGAATAAGGGAACACCAAATTATCTGATGCTGATGATACCATGCCTCCAGCCTGTAACAACGTACCAATGGCAGTAGCTTTAGAAGGATCTTTGTCCACCATAACCATCAGTGTTCTGAACTTTAAAGATTTGGCCAAAGTCATCCATTTATTCATATCACCTTTATAATAGATATCGTATTCATCAATCGCATTGGCATCATTCAAATCCATGATCTGCAGTGCTTCATCAAGCAATGACAACACCCCATTCAATACACTTTCCTGAGAATCAAATTTCGGATACTTAATTGTTCCGTTCCAAGATTCAGTGAAAGGGATATCCCCCCATAGCATCGTCGCTTCATACATATGTTCAGCCAACAGAATCTTACACTGTGCAATAGCATTGTGATTCACCGGATCTGCTTCTTCCGCATTTTTAATAGCCAGCATCAAGTTATTACCACCGACAGAGTAGTAATGTTTCCACGTATTTCCTGTACTATAAGGGGAAATGGTATATACCGATTCATCCCAGCCACCATAATCAAGTCCACCATCAACCTGACACTGTGAACTCATTGATAACGGAATATAGAAGTCACCACCGGTACGTGTTCCGGCCCAGTTTACGGCTACATAGTTAAACAAATATCCGGGATCAACTTTCTCGGCAGTATTGGGGTCATGGTTGATATCAAGCCAGTCGCTGCATGAAGTAAATAACCCACATGTCAAAGCGCTCAATGCATATGCTAATATTTTCTTTTTCATAATCATGTTCGTTTAATTCTTACAATGTTAGTCTGAGATTAAATCCGAAACTTCTGGTAGAAGGGATACTGTTAAACTCTACACCGCCTCCGATCTGAGAAGGACCGAAGAAGTTAGCTTCCGGATCAATATGCGGCACATGATCTTTGATGATCCATAAGTTACGTGCCTCGAAGCCTAAATCCAATGATTTAACAAAGAAACTCTTAAACCATTTACGCGGAAAACTATAGGACAATTGCACTTCTCTAAGTTTCACAAATGATGCATTATAGATATTTCCTTCATTATTACTGGAGTTCGCCACATGCTGCCAGTAGTCCTGCATACTCTTCACCGGAACATCATTAGGTCTGTAAGTTCCGTCATCCTGAAGAATAACACCCGGTTCAATAAAAGAGGCATCTTCACGGTGAGCCACTGTTTCTGCAGCCAAACCACTGCTTCTCAAATTAGCTACTGTTTCCGAATATAAGGAACCTCCATGACGGATATCAATCAAGAAACTAAAAGTCAGCCCTTTATAAGTAAGTGTATTGTTGATACCCATTGTAAAGTCAGGATAAACGTCTCCCAAACGTACGTTATTGACTGTTTCTCTCAAACCTGTCTTAGAGTTGATTACATAATTACCTTGATCATCACGCTTCCAGGCAGTACCGTACAAACCGAACGAATCACCTTTGGCAGCCTTAATCTGCAAACCACTCAATCCGCTAGTCAATGTATATTCATCAAGTCCTTCAGCCAACTCTTCTACAGTCTGCTTATTAGAAGCAAACGTTGCATCCAAGTCCCATTTAAAGTTACGTGTTTCTACAGGAGTCAAGCCCAAAGTTACTTCGACACCCTTATTGGCAATCTTTCCGGCATTGATATTATTAGCAAAGTAACCTGTTGATAACGGGACATCAATACTTACAATCTGATTCTTTGTGATATTGCTATAATAAGTCATATCCAAACGAATCTTTCCACCAAAAAAACGTAAATCAGCTCCGACTTCGAATGAACTTTGGTTCTGAGGTTTCAAGTTTTCATTCGGCAGAACACGAGGCCCGGTAAAACCAACCAGTCCCATGTGTGGGAAAGTATTGACATTACCCAGATATTGCAAAAAGTAAGTACTAGCTGGAGTATATTTAAATGCCAAATTGTACGGATCTTCGTCACTACCCACATTCGCATAACTTAAACGAATCTTACCGTAATTCAGGATGTCTTTATTCTCCATCAATTCTGTGAAAATAAAGCTACCGCTGATAGATGGATAGAAATAAGAACGGTTATTAATAGGCAGAGTAGACGACCAGTCATTACGTCCTGTTACATTAATAAAAAGCATATCTTTGTATCCCAAGCTAATATCTCCGTATAAACCGACAAGACGTTTCTTTTCATAATAATTCACCGGAGTAGTAGATTTCGCATTAGTATATGTATACAATCCGTCAACTACCAGGTTCTGAGCTTGTACATTTTCATTCTTCCATTCTTCCTGATAGAGATTATGACCTACCATCGCCTTAAAATGATAATCATTGGCAAAAGTCTTCTCATAGGAAACCATTAAGTCATTATTTATAATTCTTTTATACAAATTCCAAGTCTGAAACTTACCATTTAAGGCTCCTACAGTACCCTTTGCGTAAAGTTTACGTCTTCCTTCTGTATAGAAGTCAGTTCCGGCATTGTTAGTGATAGTCAATCCTTCAATCGGCTTATAAGTCAATGTGATATTACCGATCATACGATCCAGATTATTGGTAAATTTATTCTTATTAATAATCCAGTACGGATTATTACTTTTGCCTTCCGGATCCAACGTAACCTGTTTGCCATTTTCATCAATCCAGTTCTGCTTAATATCATGAATATCAATCGTTCTTGGCAATCCATTGATTAAAGGAATCAGCAAGTTGCTATCATTTGCCCCCTGTGCCGGACGACCTTCAGAATCTGAACGTATATATTGGGCAGAGATGCGTCCTGTGAAGTTGCTAGTAAAGTTCATACCTGCATTCACAGAGAATGCATATTTGTTATAGTCAGAACCTGGCACAACACCGGTCTGATTAGTAGAAGTAAAGCTCAAACGGAAATCAGCCTTTTCACCACCTCCGGCTACTGACACATTATTAATATAGCTCATTCCGGTTTCATAGAAATCCTTCACATTATCAGGATTTGCTTTCAAGGTCACTTTATCTCCTTTATAATCTGTAAATTGCTGATCTTGTACCGATGAAATCTTCGGTCCCCATCCATTCAGCATTTTTACATTATATACTCCGTAGCTACCTTGTGCATACTCATTCTGGAAATCAGGCAATTTAAGTACATTCTCAAATCGTGTTGAAGAGTTTACCGTAACAAATACCGGTGAATTCTTCTTCCCTTTCTTAGTAGTAATAACAATTGCACCGTCTTTTGCACGTGCTCCATACAATGCAGTTGCAGCTGCACCCTTCAATACGTTAATAGATTCAATATCGTCAGAGTTGATATCTCCTGCACGGTTACCTACATCGACTATACCATTGGTTCTGTCAGGATTGTAAGAACCATTGTCAATAGGAAGTCCGTCAATAATAAATAAAGGGGAAGAAACTGTGCCAATAGAGGAAGCACCACGAATCTGTATACTTGAACTACCACCTACCGTTCCAGACGACTGTGCAATTTGCAAACCTGCAATCTTACCGGACAATGAATTAAGCACATTACTTTCACGCGCTTTAGTTATCTCATCTCCTTTTACACTGGATACTGCATAACCTAAAGATTTTTCAGATCGCTTAATACCCATAGCTGTTACCACTACCTCTTCAAGATTCTGAGAATCAGACTTTAACAAAACTTTCAAAGTAGGTTTGATTACGACTTCTTGTGTTTGCATACCAATATACGAAATCTGCAAAGTCTTTGCAGAACTAATGGATTTATATATAACTGATAATCAGTTAGGTATATAGGGGATAAATCAGTAACACCAGTCGATATTTTATCAAGCAGAAATAGCTTATATATCTATTTGACAGTTAATTACCCTAATTCAGCTAATGTTTTACTCTCTTTTATGTAATACCACTTCTCTACCGAAATGAAAACTATTTATCTTATAATCAATATTATATCTATAAAACAAGGAGCTATTATAAACAAAAAATAGTATCATGCTATAAGAGGCGCTTTTATTTGTATACAATTAATCAGGTAATGGATGTTGCTAATTAAAAACATTGTCCCATTCATTTTTCTTTTAAAGGCAAGGAAATATTGTAAATATTGGAGACTGCTTATATATTGATCTGTCTTAGTTGAGGTTAGATTGCAAAAAAAGGCTGCTCCGATCATTGGAACAGCCCTCTCTATATTTAAACTCTTCTGTTAAAAATCGTCAGCAGGGAAACCTGTTCGACGGAAGCCTGAAACTTTATAAGTTAATCCATCTTCATCGTCGTCGAATTGTACCATATATACGATACTGTCAGCAGGCATACCACTAGGAGTTGTGGCAGCTTTTTCCAGTACCTTGCCATCAGTTATTTTCACTTTGGATTCATATGTTACATTATCCACAAAGCCTGTTGTCGAGAAAGTCCTCGCTGCATAATTCACGTTTACTTTCAGTTTATATTCCCAGAAGTTTCCTAAATCATCCAACCACATTTCAGTTTCACTGTTGCTGGCTGTATTGTAAGTACTCATTTGCAGATGTCCTGCTCCGAAAGGATCTTCTACTTCTTTCCCGTCAATAAATGCATTCACTGTCACCCACCAGTCTCCTGCCATTTTTTCAACAGCAGTACCACCTGGTTCTGTATCGTTGTCGCATGCCACGAATGTAAAAGCCAGTGAAGCTAAAAGTAATATCATATATTTCTTCATAATCGTATTTTTATTGTTTTACTATAATGTCAAAAGATAGCTGACCGGCATAAGCAACAGTCCATTTCAGAGTCCCAGTCGCAGGGTCCAATAATGTATTAGTCATTTGATCCATGGAATCTCCCCAACCTGCAACATAACTTTCCAGAGGAGTAATGGTATTATCATCATTCAATTCGAATTTGCCAACCATTGCATAGTCCGGTCCATAGCCAGCACGCTGGTCATACCAGCCTCCTAAGAAATCGCTGATATAAAAAATCCCCGGTTCCATCTGGAAAATCACAATCTCATATCCACTGAAAGCTACCACAGAAGGGGCGGTACGTTTGCTTCCTTCGGCTACGGTATAAATTCCGGATTTCAAAGGAGAAGCAGTATTATCTGCCACATATACTGTTCGTGTAAATGTTTTGGCAAAACCGTCCTCGTTGTATGCCGCATATACTAAATTGTAGATTCCCGGAGTGTTGACATCAACACTACCTTTTATCTGAACAGATTCAGTAATATCTTCTCCGTTCATTTCCGCATAATATCCCGGCTCCACAAAGGGTTGCCCTTTTTCTAAAACGATCTTTTCATCACCCTCTCTTTCCAACGTAACAAAATAGGTGACTTTAGAAGTGTCATCTGTTGATTTGTCGCAAGCTCCAAAGACAAACGGCAAACATACTAATATGCTGTATATTATATTTTTCATACGTAAAACTTACTAAGTTATTGGTTACTATTTGATATCCCACCAAACCGGAGTACTTCCCGGTACCCCTGCAGGAGTATTCACATTTTGCTGACGTGCGCTTAATGGATAAGTCATACGTTTCATCAGTCCACCCGCTTCCAGACCATTAGTCCATGGGGCAACTAACTCTCCCGGAGTGTATACTGACTCATTAGCCTGTATCTGTGCTGCTGAATAAGAAGACAGTTTCGGACAATCCGTACGACGAATCTCACTCCATGCTTCCATATGATTCATATAGAAAAGAGATACCCATTTCTGCATATAAATCAAGTTTAACTTGTCTGCCTGTGTAGAAGCAGCAGACCATGCACACGCTCCTTCCAAAATGGTATTCTCTTGACCTGCAAATCCACGAACGGCAAAGTCTGCAGTTACACCTGCTTCATAAGCACTCTTTGCATTCGCATCATCATTGTGAAAACGAGCATATACCTCAGCTATCAGGAATTGTAATTCAGCCTGAGTAAAGAAATAGACAGGTTTTGTGGCTCCGATAGAGTAATCAATCGCACTTACGTTTTTGTTTTTCCAGTTGTCAGTACCCAGAATGCTTTGCATATGTGTTTTTCCTCCGGGAAGTTGACCGACATACTTTCCATCCGCATCTGTTTTACTAATACCATAAGCGATTCGAGGGTCTCCCGTGCTGCTTAAATAAGATACTAACGGATAGGCAGCACAATGATTACCGGTCAAGCCGACCGCATTCGTATTATACCATGGATTCCGTTTGTCTGTTTCATCCAAGAAACAATCCAATTTCACGTCACCGGTAAAGAATTCGTTGTTTTGTACTAAGGTCTTCACTTTCTCTGTATACGAAGCCGCATCTATGTTGGCATCAATGAAACGCAGATACATACGGAGGCGAAGAGCATTGGCAAAACCTTTCCATTGAGCGATATTTTTGTTGAATATCAAATCCGGCACATCCATACCACTTCCATCCAAAGCAGCTTCTGCCGCATCTATCTCACCTAATATACCTTTATATACTGTTTCACCCGTATCCCACTTAGGTGTGGCATTGGCATTACCTTGCAGAGCTTCCGAATAAGGTGAGTCACTGGTATTATCTACCATTATCTGAAAGGCATATGCTCTCAGTATGGTAGTGGCGAATCGGTCGGCAGGGTTTGTGGTCTTTTCCAGCACCTGCTTTGCATCTTCCAAAGCTCCTGCAAACAGGATTCTATAAGAATAATCCATTTGTTGGGAAGATTCGGTAAATGTATATTCACATAGAGTGTTATACTGATTCGACTCCGGTTTCTGTTCATAGTACTGAGCGAAAAAGCCAGCGTAATTATAAATTTCTCCGCCTACCGCCGAAGCAATGGAAGCACTGATAGAGGGGAATATCAAATCCGCCGTCACCTGATCATTCATCGGGTAGTTCGGGTCGTCATTGATGTTCAGGTCGCAACCTGCAAACAATGCTGTTGTTGCTAATGATGCATATAATAATATTTTTTTCATTTTTATTCCTGTTTAAAATTTAACCATTAAGTTGAAACCGAAACGACGTGAGCTGGGATTAGCCGTGTATTCTCCATAGTTACCTTCAAGGTCGTTACCAAATGAAGTCATTTCGGGATCAATAAATGTATTGCTGGATGGAGTCCAGACAAATAAGTTATTGCCATATGCAGACACTTTTACTGCCTGGAAAGGAGTTTTTGCCAACCATCTTTTGGGCAGGTCCCAACCTAATACAACAGAACGAAGCTTGACGTATGATTTGTCTACCAGGAAGCAGCTTCCCATATCAGAGCCACCGTCGCCCCAGTATTTATAAATGTTAGAGCTTGTAATAGGAGTTGTATTTTCTACATAAGTAACGTTTTCTCCATTCACTATTTTATTTACTGAGTTAGGAACAATCAAAGGATTACGGTCATTGTAGGCAGTCTGTATCGCGTTACCGGTAAAATAGTTTATATCTTTAGTACGTGAATACATCACTCCGCCCTGACGGATATCAAAATCAATGCCTAAGCTTATACCTTTATATTTCAAGTTAGTAGAAACACCCATTTGATATTTGTTATTCATATCTCCGCAGATTCCGAATTCGCTGGCTTCAACCGGAAGACCTGTTGATGAATTTACTACAATACGTCCTTGCGGATCACGTTCGGCTACCTGAGCCTTGAAAACACCAACAGGCATGCCTGTTATAGCGTACATACTGGTACCTCCATTGAGACCATAAATCGTTGTAATGCCACCCAATTCTTCCGGTAAACTGATCACCTTACTCCAGTTCTTTGTGAAGTTCCATGTCAGTTCCCAACTGAAATCTTTTGTTCTTATCGGAGTGCCGCTGATCAGGAGTTCTATACCACGGTTACGAATCTTACCCAGGTTCATATTCTGTGCTGTATAGCCTGAAGCAGGGTCCATAGCCAAAGAGAAAATCTGCTTATCGGTATTCCTATTATAATAAGATACGTCAAAAGAGAGGCGGTTTTTGAAGAAAGCCATATTTAAACCGACTTCAGATTCTGTGGTCATTTCCGGACTTAATGTATTACTTCCGAGTACATTTCCTGCAGAGTAAGCGTTGACACCTCCTAGAGGGAAAGTCAGAGAACCGAAAGGTATTCTATTGGAAGATTGGGCATACACAGGATTAACCATATACACATCAGCATCGTTACCTGTTTTACCCCAGCTGGCGCGTATCTTACCAAAAGTTATCACATCTTGCAGATTGTCATTCAATAATTCGCTGAAAATAAAACTACCGGTAATACCAGGATAGAAGAAACTGCGATTTTCTTTCGGAAGAGTAGAAGACCAGTCATTACGGGCAGTAACCGTTAAATAGAGCATATTCTTCCATGAACCTTCAAACTGTCCGAAAACACCCATCAGACGTCTGAGTTCCATGTGCTGTTCTACTATAGGAGTTTTGCCGGAGTTCTTCAGATTAAACCATGTAGGAATCGTTAAATCATTAACTTCTGAATATTGATAAGAGACTTTACGTTCATTGCCATTGAAACCGACCAGTGCATTGATATTAAAATCGTTAACCGGCATATTGAAATTAACCATAATATCCTGGTTTATCTCGCGACGACGGGTTATCTGCTCGGAATATTGTCCGGTTTCACCAGAGAAAGGACTGCTGGAGCCCTGACCTTCTCCATTAGGAGTACCTTCATAATAAAGAGCGTACAGATTCGGTTTTCCTTTGTCACTTTGTCCTGTTGTAGTATCCAAGCCCATACGGTACGTAAACTTGAAGTATTTCAGGAATTCATAATCCAATTGAAATTTTCCGTAGAATCTTTCAGATTCATATTCATTCAAATAGTTATTCAAAATATAATAAGGGTTCATAACTCCGTAGGGGGTATAATAATATCCCGGAGTGTTGAACGGATCATTCTGGTCTTCCAGTCCTATTATGCTGATATCTCTTGGTGTCTGATATAAAGAGTTTAGCATAGACAAACCTTGTCCCGTAGTAGCAAAGTTATTCTTTTGATAAGCGTAATTCAGTGAAGAAGAGAATGTCAACGCTCCTGCCTTATGGCTGCCGCGTGCAGAAAAAGTATATTTATCGTAGCTGTCAGCATCTGTCGGGATCATACCATCATCGCTGATCTGAGAGAATGATACATAATAATCACTTTTATCTGTAGCTCCATTGAATGAAAGGCTGTTGCTATATCTGAATCCCGCATCAAAAAAGTCTTTGATGTTATCAGGCATTGCCACATAAGGTTTCAGTTTCTGAGAGTTGTTGTACACATTACCCCACAACTGCATGGAACCATCGAAACGAGGTCCCCAGGAACCGTTCTCCAATTCTGTATGGTTGCCGTTCCATCCCATACCAAATTCATTTTGAAATTCCGGCAGACGCAGAACAGTTGACCACTGAACTCCACCGTTATACTCGATTCCAACTCCTTTTTCTTTCCGGCCGCTTTTGGTAGTAATCATGACTACACCGTTGGCAGCACGGCTACCATACAAAGCAGTGGCCGCAGCACCTTTCAAAATAGTCATGTTTGCCACATCATCCGGATTGATAGCGTTGGCACCGTTTCCAAAATCATATCCGCTATTCAAGCCATCTGTAGAGTATACGGTAGAGTTATTCAAAGGTACTCCATCCACGACATATAGTGGTTGGTTGGTACCGGAGAGTGAGCTAACTCCACGGATAATGACCGAATTAGAGGCTCCGGGGTCAGATGAAGTGCTGGAAATCTGTACACCTGCAATTTTACCTGCCAAGCTTGACATCACATCAGATGTACGGCTTTCCGCAATTTTTTCTCCACCCACTGAAGTCGCAGCATAACCTAATGCTTTTTCAGATCTTTTAATACCCATTGCTGTAACAACAACTTCATCGATCTGTTGAGCATCCGACCTAAGTACTACCTTTAAATTAGGCTTAATCGCTACTTCTTGAGTTTGCATACCGATGTACGAAATTTGCAAAGTCTTTGCAGAACT
>NZ_QTLF01000022.1:0-81280 GCF_003434395.1 Bacteroides sp. AM23-12 | reverse complement strand
TCGACCGTGACGAAGCCGGACGGCGGACGCTTGCCGCACTTACCATGCGATACGGGGAACGTGTCACCGACCGTTCCTCCCTCTATGACGGTTGCAAGGACTTGAACGAGTACCTGCAACTGACAACGAAAAAACAGAAAAACAACCATCTAAAAATCGAAGAACAATGAACATACTGAACAACAGAAACAAGAGAACATCAATATTCAAGGCAGTGGCGTTATGCCTGATAGCCGCCATGTCATTCACCCTCGTGTCATGTGACGATGACATGGACATCCAGCAGTCCTATCCCTTCACGGTGGAGGTCATGCCCGTGCCGAACAAGGTAGTAAAGGGGCAGACAGTGGAAATCCGCTGTGAACTGAAAAAGGAGGGCGACTTTTCGGGTACGCTCTATACCATCCGCTATTTCCAGTTCGAGGGGGAAGGCTCGCTCAAAATGGATAACGGCATCACCTTCCTGCCTAACGACCGCTACCTGCTGGAGAACGAAAAATTCCGCCTGTACTACACGGCGGCGGGTGATGAGGCGCATAATTTCATCGTGGTGGTGGAGGATAACTTTAGCAACTCCTACGAACTGGAATTTGACTTCAACAACAGGAATGTAAAGGACGACGATCTTACCATCGTTCCCATCGGCAACTTCAGCCCCTTGTTGAAATGATGCGTGTATTCATGACAATGCTCTGTTCACTTCTGACGGTCTGTTCTGTGTCCGCGCAGATCAGCCGCCAAGAGGGAACGGACGGGCAGGCGGCAATCTACCGACTGCCGCTTATGGAACGTGCTTTTTTATGCTGCCGCTACTTTGAAGGCTGGCACTCAGAAAAACACTACCCATACGTCGGTTGGGGTCACAAACTTTTGCCAAACGAGAAGTATTCGGCACGAACCATGACAAAACGGGATGCGGATGAACTTTTGCGGAAAGACCTGCGCAAATTTGTCGCCATGTTCCGTAAATTCGGGGTTGATTCGATTTTGCTTGGCACGTTAGCTTACAATGTGGGACCGGCGAAGCTGTTAGGCAGCAAAACAATCCCCAAAAGCACCTTAATCAAGAAGCTGGAAGCTGGTGACAGGAACATCTACCGTGAGTATATAGCCTTCTGCAACTACAAAGGAAAACGCCACGCCATGCTGCTCAAACGGAGAAAGGCGGAGTTTGCGCTGTTGTATATCCCATAAAAGGACTGACAAAACTGGCAAAAGACGTGCCATATTTAACTTGGCACGTCTTTTGCTCTATCACTTGATAGATTATCGTAGGATTTTCTCGTTAATTGACATCGTTGAGCCATTTTTGCCTATCGGTTTCCAAATAACACTTCAAGTTGTAAGTGTTGTGAGAGCAATACAAAACATAGTTATTAACCATAAAAAGTATAGCGAAATTATGAAGAAAGTATTTAGGAAAATTCAGAAAGGAACAACAAAAATGATTGAACGTATCAAATCGTTGGGGGAAATGGAGACGAAGCAGAAATGTGTAGTTCAACGGTTCGAGATTATCATTCCCCTCCACCAAAAAATAACGACCCAATATATAGCCTCCGCAAGTTTTACTTGCGGATTTTTTAGTTATCGCAGATTGGACAAAGGTTTCTTTGCTACTTTCTTTGTCCGCCATCATGCTCACTGAAAGAAAGTAGGGCGGCTCTCGCCGCCCCGCCACTCAAAAGCGTGTGTAAAGTCCCGTCACCATCGTGAACATTTCCTCCAGCATATCAAAATAGATACCCTCGTGTACGGCAATGTCCTTTGTCTTGCACTCAAAGGTCTTTTTGCTGAACGTCCTGCGGTAGAAGCGCATATTGTAGAGGTCTGCCCCTTCGTCATAGATGATGTCAAGGCGGTTGGCACTTGTTTTGTTCCTTGCAAGGCTCATCCGTAAGCCGTTGCCCATATCTATGAAATCACGGCTACCTGTCATGGCGGTGAAGCGTTTTCCGCCTATCTGCTGTAATATCGTCTTGGCTATCATATCTTTTGTTTTTAGGGTTTTAAGTATTGGCGGTGCGGACACCGCCATCCCGTTCAAAATTCTCGCATTTCGGAAATGGGGGTCTGCCGTTGTAGCCACTCTTTCACACATTCCATATTGTACTCGCTCGTGATGACTGCCGTATGGCTGTCGGTGGCGGTGAAACGTGTGCTTTCGTAATCATCTATCCACCCCTTGAGGGTGTCCGTTCCCCACGCTCCGGTATCGTCAAAGATACCGTCCAATGCCGTGATAGGTTCGCTGAACTTGACTATCAGCGTTTGATAGGTCGTGTTCATAGTCTGTCCTCCTTTCCCTTCTTTGCGTTCAGCCACTTGTCCCGTGCGGCTCGGCACTCGTCCAACGTGGGTTTGACACAAGAGAACAATTCTCTGTCTATGGGGTGGCGGTAGTCGTACTGCACAAGTGTCCGCCTGCGTCTTCCGATACCCGATTGGAAACGCTCGTATTTCTCCGTACCTGCTTCCGCGCAGGTGCTTACTCCGTTGATGGTCATTCGTGTTGTCATAATGTTGCTTTTTAGATGGTTAAAAATGTACTGACAGAACTCTGTTCTTCATCACCATTTCGGGGTTGCTTGTGTAGCGTTGGTGCAGGTAGAAATGGTGTGAGCCGAAGCCGTAAAGGAAAAACTTGTCAAGTTCGTGCTTCTCGGCAAACTCCTTTACGCTCTTTCTCAATTCCCCCTCACTCGTTGTGAGAGTGAGGAGGTTCACAAATTCAAGGAACATCGTGGGGATTGCATCATCCCACACACAAATCATACTTTCAATTCTTACTTCCATATCAATGTTGTTTTAGGGGTTATGCTATGCCGCTTTCATCCGCTCACGGATAAGGTTGGCGTTCTTGTTCACAAGGTCTATGATGCGCTCGTGATATTCGGTGTCCTGGTTGTGCTTGCCGTGGCACTGCACCACTTCGAGGGTTCGCAAGTCCACCTCTACGGTTTCAATAATCTCATCGCCAATCCTTGCCGATAGTATGAGGGTGTCGGCTTTCTTGTAGTATCCACTGCCAAACACGCAGATGCCCTGCGTCTTGCCCTCGTTGTAATACTCGTCTATGCTTTCAAGCACCTTGACGATTATTTCCTCGTCCGTGATTACCAAGCCGAAGAATTTGGATTTGTTGGCGATGAAATCCTCCGCATCTTTCTTTCGTTGGAGTTGTCGCTGTTGCTCACGCTCACGCCTTTCAATCTCCCAACGGCGTTGCTCTGCGGCTCTTTCCTTCTCGTGTATGGCTTCAATTTTTCGGGTTGCGTTGTCGTGTGCCGCCATGAAATCTTCGGGACAGATGTTCTTCGGGTTACGGAGGTCTTGACCGAGTTTTTTGAGCATACGCAGATAGTCGCACCACATTGAGAGGTTGTCTATCTGATACTTGTGACGCTTGGCAATCAGATATGATGCCCAACATTCATCGGCAGTACGGGTATTGAAAAGAAAGTGTTTCATGACCTCAATCTCACCGCCTTTCATAAGGGTTTCAATTCTTGGGTCTGAAAGCAAGGCTTTGAAAAGACGCACGGGGGAGATGCCGTGGAAATCGCCCTTGAAGCCGTTACGTCTGAGTTGGGGCAATATCCTCATCTTTGGATATGCACAGCTTCTTGCCACCACATCATCGTATAGGCTGTTGTGCGGTCTTACCTCCATATCGCTGCCTAATGCCCACACATCGCAATAGCAGAAAAGGAAGCCACGGAGCAACGCCATGTCCGTAACCTTGCCGTCGGGTGAAATCCAACGCTGCACGACCTCGTGGCAGTAGAAACGCATCGGTTCGCCTTTCCTGCTCTCGCATCTGACCTGCGCCACGCGGATTACCTGATACCCTTTGCAGGTGGTTATCACGCTGAAATTCTGCGTTTCCTTGTAGATGCGTCTGCGTGTGTCCTGCACTTTGAGTTCGGCATGGCATTTGGGGCAGGTGCAGCCTTCAAGGGTGTCGCATAGTCCGCTGTCGCTGTGCCACTCGTGACCGCAGTCGGAACAGGTGATGTTCCCTTTCTTGGTGCGGTAGCCGATATGCTCAACGCAGTGGCGGTATGCCCAATCTATTTGTGTCGCTGATATGGGGCGAAGGTTGGCGGAAAGTCTTGCCACCTCTTTCTGTATCTTGGTCTTCGGTTTCATAAGCCTAAATCAAATAATGAGGGTTGGGGTTGGTTTTCTTTTCTCGCTGACGGTCTGTGGCGGTTCTGCAACTTGCGGAGTTCCTCCTCTTGGTATTTGCGGACAGCGTTCTGACGTGCCTCCGCCTTTTCCTCTGCCGTGAGTTTCACAACGTGGTTCACAACCACTTGGCAGTCCATCGGTTTGCCCACCTCTATCTCGTTTTCCTCATAGTAGTGGATGGCTTGCCCGAATATCTCTCCGTCCGTGAAACCGTTGCAACCGCTTTTCTGCACATAGTTCAGAATGTGGGTCACGCACTCGTCCATGTTCTTGGCAGGGTTGCGGTACTTCTTTGCAAATAGCGCATCTTCCTCCGCACGCTGTTCCAAGTACATATATATCGTTCTCTTGAAATGGTCTGTTCCTTTCATATCGCTGTCATTTTTAGATTATCTGTTTCAGTATCTCTCTCCAATAGGTCGGCTCTACCTCGCTGAGAAGGAAGTCCATGAAATCCCTCCGTGCGTCCTTGTTCAGTTCGTGGTACAATCTTCGGAAAGTTTCAAAATTGCCGTTGATGTACGTTTCCACCATATACACGAAGATGTTGTCCACCTCGTAATATCTGCACTGCTGCGCTGCCGTCTTGCTGTTTCTTTTTGCCATGTCGGTAAGGGTTAAAGGGTGAATAACCAAAGGATGAAGCCAAAGAAGGCAATGGTGGAAAGGATAGCCACGATTACACCTATCGCCACTCGGAACACTCCGTTTACAATCTCTCTGATGATGCCCCAAAGGATGCCGAACACCCCGAAGGCGGTGCGCATCATCAAGCCGCATATCGCCAACCCGATGTGTTGCGCCATTTGTCTGAAATTTGCCGTTGCCGTCATATCTTCGCTGTTTTTGATTTTTTTGTTTTTAATGCGGATTCAAGAGCTGAGGGAGTTGAGTTTCAAACTATCTTATCTGCCTCTCGTTTATCCGACATTTTTTTTATGCGTCTTTCTGTCGCATCGGTCGTTTTCGTTTCGGGTGCTTGAAAAGGTAGGGATTAGGGAATGCAAGGTTTTTCGGTCAAAATACTACCCGCAGGGCTGGAGATTTTTACCGAAAACAGGAGGCTTGACCTTGCTTTCCCGTCCAATCCCGGAATTACCTTTGCGCCCAGAACGAAAATGACTGACTGATGCGGCTTACTGAAAGGCGCAAAATGGAGGTAAACGAAAACAGAGGCAGATTGTGTAGAAAAAAACTTCAGGGGAAAATCCGTAAAAAAAAGAATCACCAAAAGGAAAAAGACATCACCGGAAGCGTGAAAAGGGCAAACCACAACAAAGGAAGTATGATTGTTTCCGATCCGACGGAACTTGTTCAGCCGGGTGGCAACAATCATTCTTCCCGGTTTGTCCGGCTGTGTGTGGGCGCCTGTTTCATTCATGGGGCAGGCTGACACACTCTGCATTCACTTTCCGCTTCCGGCAAAAGAGACAGCGAAAAAAGAAAAATCATTTGAAAACCCGTAAAAGCACCTCTTGGCATAGGCGCAAAAGAAAGGGGCATTGCTTCATCTGTCTAAACATCGTTTAGGCGTGAGGCAATGCCCTTTTCTCCAGCTATGCGGTAGTCGGCACACGTTTGTTCCAAACTCGTTTTGGGCAATGGTGTGCCGACGGACAATACCGCTTTTACGGAAAATTCTTATGAATGAGGGGATAAAAAACGGGAGTTTATATCAAAATCTCGAATTAAATAGCTACTTTTGCATACGAAGAGTTCTTTGAAGGTTACGCAACGCGCAGAAGGATAATGCAGTAGATAACTAACTAAATCGTAACCTATTACTATCAAGAGCAATTAACCTACGCTCATTTCCAATAAATTACACTCTTTTCGTAACTTCACACAGCGAATATGTATTTCTTATAAAAATAGTTTCTACATTTGCGACTGTTATGGCGAAATACATTTTCTGTATATTATTTGGTATATTTCTGATATGGGGATGCAATTTAGTGCCCGATAAAGAATTACAGGAGTTCCGGACAGAGGCCGGTACTACCACTATACAATCCCATAATAAGTCACAGAGTTACCGATCCAAAGCTGTAGTCAAACAATCCGGTAAAGAAAACAACTCCTTCCAAGAAGGGAAATATGATGGAAAATATGATTGCAACATTGCCGATGGTATTTTAGGAAACTCACTTTTATCCCGTACCACTTCTCTTTCCAAAATTCTAAGATTCAACGTTTCTTCCGTTACAATTCGGATACTAAGTTCCTTAAAATATCAATTTCCGAAAGAAAAATGGACTGGTCTCCCCTACTACACAAATCTCACCAAATTCTCATATAGATATTACGTCTATACACTAGGACGAATACTTATTTAAATATCTCTTTTCCTTCTATGGGATGAGATGAGTGTATCTTCATGCCCATTTTATCTCTTTATATTCAAGGCAAGAAAGCAAGAAGAGTCTTTTCCATTGCCGGGAATATGCATACGATTTCACTTTTACATATTAATAACTTGATATATAATGGAATTTATATTAGACTTTATTCTCCACATTGATCAATACATGATTAATATAGTGCAGGATTACCATACTTGGGCATATGCTATCCTATTCATCATTATATTTTGCGAAACCGGGCTTGTAGTCACTCCCTTTCTTCCTGGTGATTCTTTACTTTTCGTTGCAGGAGCCATTTCCGCATTACCCGGTATGCCGATCGATATCCATATTCTTGTTTTAATCTTATTTGCAGCAGCCGTATTAGGTGACTCCTGCAACTACATGATCGGACATTTTTTCGGACGCAAACTTTTTCATAATCCCAACTCCAGGATATTCAAACAAAGTTATCTTGATAAAACGCATGAATTTTATAAAAAATATGGTGGGAAAACGATTATTCTCGCCCGCTTTGTGCCTATCGTCCGCACTTTTGCTCCATTTATAGCCGGAATGGGAAAAATGCATTACTATTATTTTATGATCTACAATTTGATAGGTGGAGCTATATGGGTAGTTTTATTTTGCTATGCAGGCTACTTCTTTGGCGATCTGCCGTTCGTACAGGAAAATCTTAAACTCTTGATTATCGCTATTATATTTATTTCAATATTGCCTGCAATAATAGAAATATTACGAGCGAAGTTAGGATCGAAGCAATAAAAAACTTTATTCATTTGTTTATTAATAACAACGGCCATCAAATTAAACATCTCAAAAACAATTTAATGTACTCATATTTATGAAAAATTCTTTTTTTAGTAAATTTACGCCCAAAGAACCAAAGTTCTTTCCTCTACTGAAGCAGTTATCAGATGTTTTATCTGCCTCATCCGTTCTACTTGTTGAAAGTCTGGAACATGATCTGCCCACAGAAAGAGCAGATTACTACAAACAAATTAAAGACATGGAACGTGAAGGTGACAGATTGACTCATTTAATCTTTGACGAGTTAAGTACGACATTCATCACTCCCTTCGACCGTGAAGATATTCACGATCTGGCTTCCTGCATGGATGATGTTATCGACGGAATCAACAGTAGCGCCAAGCGCATTGTTATCTATAATCCCCGCCCTATTTCCGAAAGTGGAAAAGAATTGAGCCGTCTGATTCACGAGGAGGCTATCAATATAGGTAAAGCCATGGATGAACTGGAGACTTTCCGCAAAAATCCAAAGCCATTGCGCAACTATTGTACCCAATTACACGATATAGAAAATCAGGCAGATGACGTATACGAGCTTTTTATCACCAAACTCTTTGAAGAAGAAAAAGACTGTATCGAACTGATTAAAATTAAAGAGATCATGCATGAGCTGGAAAAGACAACCGATGCAGCAGAACATGTAGGGAAAATATTAAAAAACCTGATCGTAAAGTATTCATAAAAGCAGAGCAAGACACATGGAATTATTAGTGACTATCATTATACTAGCTCTGATATTCGATTATATCAACGGCTTTCATGACGCAGCAAACTCGATCGCTACCATCGTATCGACTAAAGTACTGACTCCTTTTCAGGCGGTATTGTGGGCAGCATTCTTTAACTTCGTTGCGTTCTTCATAGCCAAATACATTATAGGTGGCTTTGGCATAGCAAACACTGTGTCAAAGACAGTCGTTGAACAATACATCACGCTACCTATTATCCTGGCGGGCATTATTGCTGCTATTTCATGGAATCTGATTACCTGGTGGAAGGGTATTCCGTCTTCTTCCTCCCATACGCTTATAGGTGGTTTTGCAGGAGCTGCTATCATGGCAAACGGCTTTGAAGCTATTCAGCTCAATATCATTCTTAAGATTGCCGCTTTTATCTTCCTGGCTCCATTTATCGGTATGGTTATCGCTTTCGGATTTACTCTACTTGTGCTTTACATCTGCCGACGTGCAAATCCGCATACCGCTGAAATGTGGTTCAAGAGATTACAGTTGGTTTCTTCCGCCATGTTCAGTGTAGGACATGGTCTGAATGACTCGCAGAAGGTAATGGGTATCATTGCCGCTGCAATGATAGCTGCCCACTCTATGGGTCTGGGAATGGGAATAAACAGTATTTCTGATCTACCGGACTGGGTAGCGTTCTCCTGTTTTACTGCTATCTCACTGGGAACGGTGTCCGGAGGATGGAAAATCGTAAAAACGATGGGAACCAGAATCACTAAAGTCACACCATTGGAAGGTATGGTTGCCGAAACCGCAGGTGCTTTTACACTTTATATCACCGAAATGCTGAAAATTCCTGTAAGTACGACTCATACGATCACCGGAGCAATTATCGGGGTCGGAGCAACCAAACGTTTATCTGCTGTTCGCTGGGGAGTAACTAAAAGCCTCATGACTGCATGGGTACTTACTATTCCTGTCAGTGGACTCCTAGCTGCATGTATTTATAGTGTAGTTTCTCTGTTCCTGAAATAAATTCAGTTTCAAATAAAAAAGGTGTATCAGAACTTTTTCTGACACACCTTTTTATATATACTAATTCAGCTAATCTTACTTCACTTCCTCGAAGTCTGCATCCTGAACATTGTCACCATGCTTGCTACTATCCTGACCAGCATTCTGACCTGCATTCATATCAGGACCAGCCTGTGCACCACCCTGAGCTCCGCCTTGAGCGTACATTTCAGCACTTGCAGCCTGGAAAACAGTATTGATTTCTGCCATAGCCGTATCAATAGCAGCTAAATCCTGAGACTTATGAGCATCTTTCAGTTTCTGCAAAGCAGCTTCAATTGGAGCTTTCTTATCAGCAGGCAACTTATCACCCAATTCCTTCAACTGATTTTCTGTCTGGAAAATTACGCTGTCGGCCTGGTTCAGCTTATCAATCTTTTCACGTTCTTTCTTGTCTGCTTCTGCATTAGCTTCAGCTTCAGCCTTCATCTTTTCGATTTCTTCCTTGCTCAAACCGCTGGAAGCTTCGATACGGATTGCCTGTTCTTTACCTGTAGCCTTATCCTTAGCAGATACTTTCAAGATACCGTTAGCATCGATATCGAATGTAACCTCAATCTGAGGAACACCACGACGAGCCGGAGCGATACCTGACAAGTTGAACTGACCAATTGACTTATTCTGAGCAGCCATCGGACGTTCTCCCTGCAATACATGAATAGTTACTTCACTCTGATTGTCGGCAGCAGTAGAGAAGGTCTCACTCTTACGAGCCGGAATTGTTGTATTAGCATCAATCAATTTCGTCATCACACCACCCAGTGTTTCAATACCCATTGACAACGGAGTAACATCCAACAACACCACACCTTTGATTTCGTCTGTCAAAACAGCACCCTGTACAGCAGCACCAACAGCTACTACTTCATCCGGGTTCACACCTTTAGAAGGAGTCTTTCCGAAGAAATCTTCTACCAGTTTCTGTACGGCAGGAATACGGGAAGAACCACCTACAAGGATTACTTCATCAATATCAGAGTTGCTCAAACCAGCATCGCTCATTGCTTTCTTACATGGTTCCAGACAAGCCTGAATCAATCCGTGAGCCAATGATTCGAATTTTGCACGAGTCAAAGTCTTCACCAAGTGCTTGGGCACACCGTTTACCGGCATAATGTACGGCAAGTTGATTTCTGTGCTTGTTGAAGAAGAAAGTTCAATCTTAGCCTTTTCAGCAGCTTCTTTCAGACGCTGCAAAGCCATCGGGTCCTGAGTCAAGTCAGCACCTTCGTCATTTTTGAATTCCTGTACCAGCCAGTTGATGATTACCTGGTCGAAGTCATCACCACCCAAGTGAGTATCACCGTTAGTAGAAAGGACTTCGAATACACCACCACCAAATTCGAGGATAGAGATATCAAAAGTACCACCACCAAGGTCGAATACAGCAATCTTCATATCTTTGTGAGCCTTGTCCAGACCGTATGCAAGAGCTGCAGCTGTCGGTTCGTTAACAATACGTTTTACTTCCAAACCTGCAATCTGTCCGGCTTCTTTAGTAGCCTGACGTTGAGAGTCGGAGAAATATGCAGGAACGGTGATAACAGCTTCTGTAACTTCTTGTCCCAGATAATCTTCAGCAGTCTTCTTCATCTTCTGAAGAACCATTGCAGAGATTTCTTGCGGAGTGTACAGACGACCGTCAATATCTACACGCGGAGTGTTATTGTCACCTTTCACTACTTTATAAGGAACACGTGTAACCTCTTTCTGCACCTGGTCCCAGTTTTCACCCATAAAACGTTTGATAGAGAAGATCGTACGTGTCGGGTTAGTAATAGCCTGACGTTTAGCAGGATCACCTACTTTACGCTCGCCGCCATCTACAAATGCAACCACAGAAGGAGTTGTACGCTTACCTTCACTGTTTGCAATTACTACAGGTTCGTTGCCCTCAAATACGGCAACACAAGAGTTTGTTGTTCCTAAGTCAATACCAATAATTTTTCCCATGATCGTTATTCTTTTTATTTATTATTATTCAATTTCTTTTTGTCCGGTTGTTTTCTTTCTCTTTGTAAGGGCTTTCAAACGGACGCTGATTAAAAAACAAACCATGTGCCAAAAAGAAATCGGACGAATACGTGACATATTTTCTGCCAAAACGACAGTTTTAAATCGAAATGACTGCTGTCAAGTCACATAGAAGCCAAACAGCTATCGACTCATTAAACAAATGGAAACGGCTCTGGTTCAATAAAGCAAAAGAATAGATCATAAAGGAATAAAAAATATGCCTGTATCGTTATGTGCGACACAGGCATACCTATTTAATATAATACGTATATCTTACTTTTCAAGTACAATCACCAACGCATTATTTGCGTCATACAAACCGATTCCGCCACCGGAAAGTTTATCGAACGACTTCACTTCATTCATTGCTTTCAGAATCTTACCTTCCACTTCCATATCAGGGCAAGCCATCATTGTGCTAGCCACCCCAGGGAAAGAGATTGATTTAGCATTAGTAGTGCTAGTTTCAAAACCACCATTAATCAAGTTACATCCGGCATTGCCATGAAGTGTTTTCTTTTTCACATCAAAAGCAATGAAAGGTTGCTTTTCCATTCCCGAAGGAATTGCTTCACCATTCACTTCCTTTATTTTCCATTCTCCGTTCAATACTGAAAGTTTCACGTCAGCCTCCTTTTTTTCAAGAACTACAACCGGACGATTGGACTCATTGCAAAGAAACATTTTATCCTTACCGGCTTTCTTATACCCTTTCACCTGTGCAAGCGCACCTAACACATTTCTCTCGGTAGTCATGTCCGGACACATCATTCTGGTGCTAGCCATTCCCTTAAGCTCCATGCTGCCCGGCTTGGCATTCACGTCAAAGCTACCCATCATACGGTTGCATCCACTGTTACCGGATACTCTTCCGGTCGCTGTATCAAAAGTAATAAAGGGAAGGGTTCTGCTTTCGCCCGGAGTTACTTTCGAGCCGTTAACTTCTATAATATTCCACTCACCATTGATTGAAGCCAATGGGACTGCCTTCTCAACCGAACGGCATGAAAACATTGCAAGTACTGTGCTGGCAATGCAAATTGAAACGAATACTTTCTTCATTTTGTTATAACGTTTAAGTTAAAATCGGGGGCAAAGATATCAAAAAGATTGGGAAATACCATCTAATGCGATATAAAATACATACATTTGCCATTATCTATAAAACAAACAATAAGATTACATAGTTCATCTAAAGTAAATAAATATGAGAACAATCGTCCTATTTCTAATCCTGCTTGGTTGTGGTACCTCTCATATCACAGCGCAAAATGATTATCTTGTCACTACTATTCCCAATCAGGAGGATCCTCTAAGTGAAGAAGAACAGTTCATAAAAGAGAACTTCCCACTGCAACTTTTATGTAAATGGACACCCGGAATGAAATTCATGTTTATTCCATCCGGACGTGACATGTTCCTCCCCACCCTTTCGGTGTATGAGACAGAAAAAGGAGCAGATAACAGCGTTTTGAAACACAAGATTCTTACTTTCGCCGGATATGAAGAAAAATCTCAAAAACTATCAAATGACATGAGCTATTCCACTCGACTCATCTTCGAATGTGACGGAGAAAAATATTATTATGAGATTAAAAATACACGTCCGGATGAAATTTGCGAAAAGAATCCCCGTGCCTATATCAACGGATTAGTTAATCTGAAAGATGTAGACACGGCAAAAGATTTACTGACAGGCAGAAAGATATATGTTCAGTCCGATATGGCACAGGTGGACGATGCCAATAGTTACTCCGGATATAGGGAAGTGTCTATTCCGGTCAACACCGAAGCAACCATTACCGCCATAGGAGTTGGCAGTCAGGCATATCCCGTGAAAATCATATTTCAGGATTCGCAGGGACATACCTATTATCTGGAAGTAGCTCTTTCCCGCACTAATTCCGGTATGGACGTGAGCGATTTCCAAGCTGAAAAGAAAATGAGATATTTTTCCAACGCCATCAGTTTCAGTAGCAAAAAGTCCGGAAATCTGGAAACCTTGAAAGACAAATATATTGATCTGACCGTCTATCCGAAACGGACATTGGCTGTAAAAAGAGTCTTCAACCTTGAAAACAAGCAAATGGAAAACCGCATACATTTGCCTCGCTACACTGTTTTGAAAATAAAAGAAGTAAAAATCTCCGGTCCGGGAAGTCTGGTTATCCTCTCACTGGAGGATCGGCATGGATCACTTTATGAAACAGAGGTTGACCTAAAATATGACGTTATCGTCAAAAACGAGAATTATATTGAAGACCTTTTCGGATTTGGAGACATCCATCAGAAGTATCCGGCTATCACAGATAAACGTTGGGCAATCATCGCACGGGGTGATTTGGAAGAAGGTATGAACACCGACGAATGTCGTCTGTCAATAGGTGATCCTGTAGAAATACAGTTAAAAAAAGACAGTCGTTTCGAAACTTGGTTCTACAACGGAAAAACGCTGGAATTTGAGAGTGGCATCTTGCAACGTTTCAAATAAAAAGGAGTAGCGACGCGGTGATTATCTGAAAATAATCACGTATATTTGCCAAGCTAACAATTCTAAAATCTTAATTTTTGATTTATAATTTATTAATTAAAAGAAATGGGTAGAGTTCTTATTATCGGTGCAGGCGGTGTTGGTACTGTCGTAGCACACAAAGTGGCACAAAATGCCGATGTATTCACAGACATCATGATTGCCAGCCGTACAAAGGAGAAATGCGATAATATCGTCAAAGCTATAGGCAATCCCAATATAAAAACCGCCAAAGTGGATGCGGATAATGTAGATGAACTGGTAGCTTTATTCAATGACTTTAAGCCGGAAATGGTAATCAACGTTGCTCTTCCTTATCAGGATCTTACCATTATGGAAGCCTGTCTGAAGGCGGGTGTCAACTACCTGGATACAGCCAACTATGAGCCGAAAGATGAAGCTCATTTTGAATACAGCTGGCAATGGGCTTACCACGACCGTTTCAAGGAAGCAGGTCTGACTGCCATTCTTGGTTGCGGTTTCGATCCGGGAGTCAGTGGAATCTACACAGCCTATGCAGCCAAACATTATTTCGACGAAATCCAATATCTGGATATCGTAGACTGTAATGCAGGAAATCATCATAAAGCATTTGCCACCAATTTTAATCCGGAAATCAATATCCGCGAAATTACTCAGAACGGACGTTATTACGAGAATGGTCAATGGGTGACAACCGGTCCGCTGGAAATCCACAAAGATCTGACTTATCCTAATATTGGTCCACGTGATTCCTATCTTCTTTATCATGAAGAACTGGAATCGTTGGTCAAGCATTTCCCGACTATCAAGCGTGCCCGTTTCTGGATGACTTTCGGACAAGAATATCTGACTCACTTACGCGTGATTCAGAATATCGGCATGGCCCGTATCGATGAAGTTGATTATAACGGAACTAAAATCGTACCATTACAATTCTTGAAAGCAGTATTGCCTAACCCACAGGATTTAGGTGAGAACTATGAAGGTGAAACCTCTATCGGTTGCCGTATCCGTGGCATCAAAGACGGAAAAGAACGTACTTACTATGTCTACAACAACTGCAGCCATCAGGAAGCTTACAAGGAAACAGGTATGCAGGGAGTCAGCTACACCACCGGTGTTCCGGCTATGATCGGTGCCATGATGTTCTTCAAAGGCGAATGGCAACGTCCGGGTGTAAACAATGTAGAAGAATTTAATCCGGATCCGTTCATGGAACAGCTCAATAAGCAGGGACTGCCTTGGCATGAAGTGTTTGATAAAGATCTGGAACTATAATAGAACGAGTCAGAATGAAGAATATAGGAGATAAAGCACCGGAAGTATTAGGTATCAATGAAAAAGGTGAAGAGATCCGCCTAAGTGCTTATAAAGGAAAAAAGATAGTACTGTATTTCTATCCGAAAGACAGTACATCGGGGTGCACGGCACAGGCATGCAGTCTGCGCGACAACTATTCCGAACTGCGTAAAGCCGGTTACGAAGTAATCGGTGTCAGCGTAGACAGCGAGAAGTCGCACCAAAAATTCATCGATAAGAATAATCTTCCTTTTACGCTGATAGCCGATACGGACAAAAAGTTGGTAGAAGAATTTGGTGTATGGGGAGAGAAAAAGCTGTATGGACGTGCCTATATGGGAACCTTCCGCACTACTTTCCTGATCAATGAAGAAGGAATCATAGAACGGATTATCACTCCCAAAGAAGTGAAAACCAAAGAGCATGCCTCACAGATTTTAAATCAATAAATCCATTAATTACAAGAATAAGGTATGGCAAAGAAAGACGAACTTAATTTTGAAACAGATAATAAAATGGCATCAAGCGAAAAACTGAAAGCCTTACAGGCTACCATGGAAAAGATAGAAAAGAACTTCGGTAAAGGTTCTATCATGAAAATGGGTGATGATAGTGTTGAACAAGTGGAAGTGATTCCTACCGGCTCCATTGCTTTAAACGTGGCACTTGGCGTAGGAGGATATCCTAGGGGAAGAATCATCGAAATCTATGGTCCGGAATCTTCCGGTAAAACGACTCTGGCTATTCACGCCATTGCCGAAGCACAAAAAGCCGGTGGTATCGCCGCTTTTATTGATGCCGAACATGCCTTCGACCGTTTTTATGCAGCGAAATTAGGCGTGGATGTAGACAATCTCTGGATTTCTCAACCGGACAATGGAGAGCAGGCCTTGGAAATAGCCGAACAGTTAATCCGTTCTTCCGCTATTGATATTATTGTTATTGACTCCGTAGCAGCATTAACTCCGAAAGCAGAAATTGAAGGCGACATGGGTGACAATAAGGTAGGTTTGCAGGCACGTCTGATGTCACAGGCTTTGCGTAAATTGACCGGTACAGTCAGCAAAACACGTACGACTTGTATCTTTATCAACCAGCTCCGTGAAAAGATTGGCGTCATGTTCGGTAATCCGGAAACAACGACAGGTGGTAACGCATTGAAGTTCTATGCTTCTGTACGTATAGATATCCGTGGCAGCCAGCCAATCAAAGACGGTGAAGAAGTTCTTGGTAAACTGACTAAGGTGAAAGTGGTGAAGAACAAAGTAGCACCTCCTTTCCGCAAAGCAGAATTTGATATCATGTTTGGTGAAGGTATTTCTCACTCCGGAGAAATCATCGATTTGGGCGCAGAACTGGGAATTATCAAAAAGAGCGGTTCATGGTATAGCTACAATGACACTAAACTTGGTCAAGGACGTGATGCAGCCAAGGTATGTATCAAAGATAATCCCGAACTTGCTGAAGAACTGGAAGGATTGATCTTCGAAGCCTTGAATAAAAAATAATCCGGTTCCCTTAAAACGGATACTAAAAATAAAAAGTGGAGGAATCACCGTATGAATCGGTATTCCTCCACTTTTTATGGTATGTTACTTCTCTATTTGTCTACGGCTTTACACTAAGTAAATGTAAGCTAATGTACTCAAACTAATCACTACCCAAAGTAGTACTCCTTGAATCAGAGGTTTAACTCCAACATTTTTCAATACATCGACAGAAAGAGAAGCACCGATAAAGAACATCGTAATAGTCAGCGTTTTGCGTGCAATTCCATTGATAGCTGCTCCTAAAGCCGGCACTCCGTCAAGCAAATAGGTATTTACTACCATTGCCAAAATAAAGAAGAAAATAAACCAGGGAATACTAATTTTCTGTCCTTTACTCTTAAATATAAAAGAAGTGGCAAAGGCTATTGGAATAATCCAAAGCGCACGAGTCAGCTTGATAGTAGTAGCCACCTTCAAAGCTTCTTCACCATAGGCAGCACCGGCTCCTACAACAGAACTCGTATCATGAATTGCGATAGCCGCCCATGTACCGAATTCATGCTGACTCATATTTAATGCGTGACCGATCATCGGGAAAATAAACAATGCAATAGCATTCAATACGAAAATTGTACCTAATGCAACAGACATTTCGCTGTCCTTAGCTTTCAACACCGGTCCTACTGCCGCAATAGCACTACCACCACAGATAGCAGTACCCGAACTGATGAGATAAGAAGTATTCCGATCAATCTTAAAAAGTTTGCGTCCGATGAACCAGCCAATCAATAAAGTACCCATCACCGAAATAATGGTAAACTCCATGCCTTCTTTACCGGAAGCCAAAGCTGAATGAAGATTCATTCCAAATCCCAAGCCGACAACTGAATATTGCAATAAATATTTAGAAGTCTTTTTATTAAATTTCGGATGAGCCTGTCCACAGGTCAATGCAAAAATTAGTCCCAAAAATAAAGCCACCGGAGGGGTCACCCATGCAGACCATGCTTGTAACCCCGGAATATAATCTAAAAACAAGAAAAAAGTTAAAGTAGAAAGTATTGCAACGTAAATCGTTTTGTTGTTGGTTTGCAACGTTTTTGTAGCTGTTGAAATCATATATTTATCTTTTTATTATTTGCGGGCGCAAAGGTACGGCAAACAACCAAGACAGACTAATCGTTTCTAATTATGAGCTATAACTTTTAGTTATAAGAAAAAGAGAATCGCTTTTCAAATTCTATACCGTCACGATATCTTTTCCAAAAGGAGACAATGCCAAAGCTGCCAATTTGAAGTGTTGTAAACCAAAGGGGATACCAATAATAGTGATACACAAAATTGCTCCAAAAACTAAATGTGACAAACAAATCCAAATACCTCCCAAAAATATCCATAAAATATTCATTAATATATAAAGGCAGCCACCAGAACGCTGTCCGCTCCTCACTTCTTTTCCAAAAGGCCATAAAGCAAGCCCAGCCAACTTTAATGTCTGCATGCCAAAAGGGATACCAATAATGGTAATCATCATCAGCAAACTTGAAATAAGATATTCCACTGCGGTAAAAATTCCACCTAACAATAGCCACAATAAATTCATCAAACAGCCCATATTTATGTCTTTTATATATTAATTTCTTCTTTGTTGTTTTATCCATGTACCTTGGAAGTACCGATTTATCACCTTCGCAAGTACTTGCTTATAAATAATAAAATTCAATTGTACATTAAAAGATTAGCCAAGCTACTCTGGATAGAAATACTTAACCCATGTTGTATACGTATCTTGTGCCGACAGGCAAGTATCAAGCAAATAGCCACGAGTAGTTGCAAATTCTCTGAGGCCACGATAATAAAACTGCTTATGCCGTTCGTCTATAATAAATGGAACTATATTATGGCGCAAACACTCACGAAATAGAATCAGACGTCCCACACTGCCATTACCATCTTGAAATGGATGTATCTTTTCAAAATGATAATGATACTCAATAATATCTTCAAAAGTAACATCAAAGGTTGAGTTATATCTATCATTTAAGCGAGTTATTTCAGTATCAACCTGTTGTGGCATTACTGTTTGAGTTCCTCCAACTTCATTTGGCAACCTTTTCCAGTCTCCCACGTTGAACCATGCTTTTGTAGCATCAGCAGTTCCTGTCTTCAATATTCGATGCAGTTCCTTTATCAACTTGCCGGATAAAGGTTCATCTATTGTATCTAGTAGATAATCAAAAGCAATAAAGTGATTGGAAGTTTCAATAATGTCATCAACAGACACAGCTTCTTCATCTTTAAAACCTATCGTCCGGGTTTCAAAGATATAGCGGGTTTGCTCTTCAGTAAGCCGACTACCTTCTATTCGATTGGAGTTGTAAGTCAAACTCACCTGTGTCTTATGGTATAAGCCACCTTTTCGCTTCGCTTTCTTTTCCTCTAAGAGGTATGTAACAATTTTATCCATGATTTTCTACTTTCAATTGTACAGAGACAAAGATACAGAAGAAATATGAGGATTCAACATAGCTACTCTATTAACTTTATAATAAAGAATACTAATATCATTAGTTCATTGCATATAAAGACCTAAGGTACTTCACAATCGTGGGCAAAATAATCGTAGGAAACACCTGTTAAGAATGCCCTTTCTCGTTAATAAAATCTATATTATTGATCCAAAAGAATGTAGTAATCATTTTTTTTAACCCTTTATTATGTAAGCACAAATAGATTAAGAATATTGCCACTATTATATCCACAACATTCCAGATATCACGTCCTAACGGTACTTTCATAATAGGCTGAAACAAACCAGCCAAAGCAGCACAAATCACACAAAAGAACTTTTGTTTATTCTTCCCATATTCATAAGCCATAAAAGTTAACACAATAGTTAATCCATATCGAACCAATACATAATATCCATAAGGCATTGGAGCTAAACATACCAACAAAGCCACAGCTAATACTATTCTAATCCATTTCTGCTTCATTCTTAATATGAGTAATTTGACAGATTTAACACTTTAATATTTTTAGCAAAATTCAAATTAGCACCAGATTCGTCATGTCCACCCGTTGTAATGCCAATCGCTTCACCATAAGCATTAATCAAAACACCTCCACTACTTCCATGATCTATAGGACAACTAATCTGAATATAATTATCATCCCTAATTTGAGATATCTCTCCAGATGAAAAAGTATTTTCCAATCCGCGAGGACTACCTATCGTATAAACTTTTTCACCTACGTTATTCTTTCGATGGGATACTGGTATGTGAACAAAATGCCCTTTTATACGAAATAATATATAATCTTCTGATTCACTTTTTGCTATCACTTCAGATATTTTACATTGTCTGCCATCTGATAGTTTAATAACTTCAGATCCAACAGCAGTTCCCTTAAACACATGGTAATTACTAACAGCTACACCATTCTCACTAATAAAAAAACCAGATCCTTGAAAGACTCCCAATCCATCAGTTGTATAAATCATAAAAACAGCCGAATTGTATTTTTTGAAGATTTCCGTAGGCTCTAATATATGAGATTGAATAGATTTGGAAATAGCTTGCTTGCTTTTTATTTTTTTCTGTTCTAAACTTGGAATAATAACAGTAGAGGACGAACGATGAAACTCTCCTTTATTCCTTTTTGCTTTAGTGCAAGAAGTATACCCAAATAACAATACAATTAATAAAGCATCGACAAATAATTTCATTTTAGTCTCAATTTATATTTCTACTTTATGATTCCTGGCTTTGGCAATATATGTATTAAAAAACGCTGGTTCTTTTCATTGCCAGGAATATCAGGCTCCATACGTAGATCTCCAGAAGCGCCACTTCCAGAGACAATCACCTCACATTGTTTGGGATCAAAAGTTATCAAACTATCTTTCCAAAATTTTTTTAAAGCTAATGCTCTATTATAGCTCAATTCATCGTTGAATAAATAATTATCCTTAGAAGCTTGCCCTTCAATAATCAGCAAATATTGAACACCAGCATACTTTTCATATGTCTTTAGAATAAAACTCTGAATCGTTTTACCCGCATTTTTTAGTTGTACAAGAACTGAATCGTTAATATTAGATATATCTGCACTACCCGTTTGAAAGCTTACATCTATCTTAAGAATATGTTTCTTATGCTTCTCGTTATATTCAAAATAAGTAGAGTCAATATTACTAACCGCATTTTGTATTTCCCGTATTTTATTTAGTTCTGTTTCTGTAGCTTCTGATTGTCTTTTTAGCATTACAATTGTCAATACAAATAAAGTCAACATTATAAAAAACAGACTCGTCATTAAGTCAGCATAGCTTGCCCAAAAGAAAGACTTCTTACTCATACTCTTAGTAATAGATTGAAGACGTAGGACACAATCATTATCAGAAATGCTATTATTCCTATCCCCGCAAATCCAAACAATAAATACTTAGCATACTGAGGAATTTTTATGGACACATTACTGCTAATATTTGGTAATTCGTTGTCTACATGTATTGTTATATTTTCAATTGCGTTAGCTAATAAAGCCAATTGTTCTTTCTGTTCATGAGCGATAACAATTAACTCTTCTTTAAAAGAATTAAGGTCGCTATTCTTACTTAGGAAATCTTTCAATCCATCCAACAAGCTTACTGTTTCTTGCATTCTATGTTTAAATTCCTCTCTTTGTTCAATAAGAGCATTATTAAACAACTCTTGTTGAGTAGCCAATGTTACTTTCATCTTTTCCGGAAAATCCTCTTGCAAACGATTGAGAATACTATTAAAAGAATCTTGTTGCGTTATCAATGCGACATTCAATTTCTGCATACCTGTTTCTGAATTCATCATTAAATTCTCTAAAGCCTTTTGCAAATAATCGTCAACTTGTCCTACTGTTTGGCTAATAGCAGCTTTACGTTGACTAATTGCAGATACTTCCTCTTTAAAAAATGTACTCATTTCTTCAATTAATTTAGTACGGTTCTCGTTTGCATCTAACTTATGATTCAAAGCATTAACATTGGAAATATAATTATTAACACTTTGCAAATACTCATAAAACTGTTGTAATTGAGGCATACAACCATTCAATTCCTGTAACACTCTAACATTAGCAGTTGCCATATTCTTCATATCTAGTTTTTGAAGTTCCTCTATGAGAGCAATCTGATCTCTGTAACATCCCCCGATCTTCTCAAAAGCTTGGTCTAACTTATTCACATTATCTGCAAAAGTCCGATTAAACTTCATCAAATTTTGTTGGAGCATTACAATACTGTTTGCAGTTCCTCCAATATTGGGCAATAAATCCGTTTGGATCCACGTATAAAATTTATTCTTACCCTCCTCTACTTTCAATGTTGCACTTTTAGCAATCCACGATCCACAAGTAGTAAACAATATACCTATAAAACTAGCAATCATAGCAATAGCAACACCCCCCATTAATATACCTATGGATTCACTTGGTTTATTAATAAATTCACTAAATCCATTTCCATTTTTCAAAGCAATGCCACCAATACCTGTTATAATACCGAGCATTGTTCCCATTAACCCCAAATAGAGTGGCATTGGCAATTGGGAATCTATTTCTTCCCGTTTCATATCACAATTACGTTCAACAATGTCTTTTATTAATAAAAAATCGGCAACAGCCCCTTCATTCTTAGAAAGATACTGATTGATAGGTGCAACAATATTATCAGACAAAAATAAAGAGGGATCATGGACAACAATCGTATGAGATTCCTCATCTCTATCAAACGCCACTCTTTTAAAAATATTAACATATTTGTTAAGAGAATGCCAAGTACGGATAAATATTCCGATTTGTATTGTAACAACGATAATAATAAGAGTTAGTATTATTGGATCCATAATAGTTATGATATTAATTCAATATTAGCTTTTTCAATCACTTTATAAATATTTCCTTGTTCCAGTTGGACAATACCAGGATTAATAGTTTTAATATCAATAGCAGATTGCTGACTTCCTTTGATAATATTACACAATGGATCTAAGCATACTGTTTTATTCTTTATCGCTTTCTGTACATTAGTACTATCCACAATAAAGCAAACTCCATGTCTATTCTCTCCTTTTTTTATAATATAAATGGTCTCTGAGTTAGGAGAATTAAACAATCTCATTTTTTGTTTACCAAGGTATTCCGCATAGCCTATGATATCACTTAAGTCAGCTTCTTCAAGGGTACTTTGAATATTCTCAGATTTCAAATTTTCTTTTGTTTTTTCATCTTTCACATCAGATATAGTTGAATCAATTTCAGAACCTATACTTTCCTTAACTCTTCTGTGCATATAATCAACTCTACTCGAACAATCTTGAACATTCTGTTCAAGCCGCTTTACACATCGCTTCATTACATAAGCTTCATTTTCGTATTCTCTATTTCTAATACTCAATCGTGAATAAAGATAATACAACACACCTACTACCACACATAAAATAATAAGAAGAACACCTAATATAATATGTAAAGTTCTTAATGTAATGCCCCAAATTATCTTAGTTTTCATAATCTTATTATCTATTTCATCTTTCGAGAGATACGAATTAATCACCAAATCCTGTACTTGTTCTTTTGTAACATTAACAACCAAGGAAGTATCTAAATTATTCTCCTTTACACTACCAATTTGTATAGCATCTTTTATCTGATGAGTTTGCGTCCATATAATTGGTACACAAAACGTCAAATACATTATTATCATTATCAACTTTTTCATAGACTCTCTTATTTATAAAGTTCCTGTGCCATTTGATTCAAGATTCCAACCAATGGATAAAAGAATAATGTTTCTTCTATTTTAGGTTCAGTTCCAGTTTGGTGCAATTCTTCCTTTTTTTGCGTAATTCCATCTTTTAAATGCTTTTTAATGTCTTTCTCACAACATTGCTTGACAAGATTCCATTTGGAAGGTTCTGCACTAAACTTGTTTACATATGAGAACTCATTATTTAATTGAATAAAAACGTCTATAAAATGTATTACTTCATTTAATACATCGGTTTGCATCTTCTCTCCTACAGCGTCATATTTTATATCCCCTGTAATGAACGTACCCATACCATCGCCTAATAAAGTTTGTTTCAGATTATCAATATCACTATAAGGTTGTGGCTCCGGATTCAAGATTCCTCCCTTGCATGTAGCTTCTTTAGGATTCTCAAAGTTTCGAATAATTGTTACTCCATCAATATCATAATCAACTCCATAAACTTTTTCAAAAATCAACTTCGTGAAATTTTCCAAAGTCTCATTACTTGGTGTTAGAATCTGTAACATTTTAGAACCGTTTCCACTAAATGTAATATGTCTTGGCATTGGTAATTTCTTTATCTTCATAATTGAAGCTATATGATACATAATAGCCGCATAGAACAAAATAAATAAATATCTGCAATTATCGTCTTGTGACAATAATTCATTAAAATCAATCTTCAATCCAGACTCTAATATCTTTTTGTTTCTTGCTAACGAAAAGAAGAAAGAGAATATATCAGCAGAAACCTTCTGAGTATCTAATTTCCCTAGCACATCAATCAATTCATTAAAAGCATTTGCAGTAAACTTCTCTTTTATCTCTTTAATATAGTACCGTAAAAAAGTATTACTATCAGCATCTAAACCATAACCATCTCCAAAAATTGAATTAGCAGCAAATCTGAAAGAAGTAAGCAAATCAGCTCTTCCTTCTCTAACAATCAATACATCTGTTGTTCCACCACCTATATCAATAGAAACCACATCCGTTGTCGCCCCTTTCTTATTTTTATAAAAAGAATAAGGAGCTAAAGATTCTGAGACAGGGACAACATTAAACACATTTTGCCCAAAATAAACCTTATATAATTCGTTCCATATTTTAGCATATTTATTGTATCGACCTTCGGTCATACTTGCCGGGTAAAACCATACAATCTTAGTTTTCTCCAATTCACCATTGTTCAACAATACTTTATTTCTTAATAATAAAAACAAAGTTTCCAAATAATGATATACCTTCTGTTGACTATCAATAGTATTACCCCATTTTAGCTCCGTCGTCCATTTATCAAAATCAGGTAACATTTCTTTTTCATAAGTAAATGGAATATTAGTATTCGCCATCGCAAATACAGGTTTCTTCCAGTCCGTGTTTTTCCCTTCTGATAAAACAGTTCGAATTGGAAAGTGATACTGAGAAGATTGGTTGATCTCTGCTGGAATATAATCATTATTGAATATTGTATTTGCAAGTAAATATTCATTAAGCTTATAAAGCTGCCTATCTTTATATGATATATCAAAAGGTTCAGAGACCTTTGACCCTACAATAGCATATTCTATATGGGTGTTACTTGTCCCAAAATCAATGGCAAAAATAAATTCACTACTTCCAGAAGAAATTTTCCATTGAGGAACAATTATTCCACTGATACCTTCTTTTATATTCATCTGAACATAATCAAAATTCTTTTCTAAAATATAGGTTACATTAGAAGCAAGATTCTCTACATCAACATTTCTTTCAGATTTACCTGCAATATCAACTCTTTTACATCCCTGATAAAAATCAAGACTTGAATTAAAAAAAGAACTATTACCTGATATTATAACTCTATATTTAGCTTTCTGATCATTTACGAACTTTATAGCAGGAAATAACCCTATACAATAAGCTTCAGATACAAAAATTCCACCTTTATTTTCTTCCTCTTCTGGTTGGCTATTAAAATAAATACGTTCATAGGTTATGTATTCCCCCTTTTGTATTGGAATTCTTAAAGTTGCCTTTATACCTCCTGCATTGGATGAAAGTTCAAACATTTTCTTCCCATCAGGCATCTCACTTTTCAATTCTTCTATCGTAAAATAAGAAAAAAATTCTTTTCTTATAGGCAATAAATAACATTCGTTATCTTTCTGGTAACCAGCATTATAAAAGTTATCATCATTTAAAGTATAGCCAGTAAAAATTATATTATCTTCTAAAAAATCACCAATGGTTAAGTAAGGGTATTTCGTTCCAACCTCTGGCAATATCCTTTCCTGAAGCAAGCGATCGTCAGTAATAGGTGCTTTTAGACTCTTATCCCAATAAGATGTTACATAACGCATATTGGGCTTAGTATATGTGTTAATCGGTAAGACTAACGGTTTTATTTCTCCTTTATAAACAGAGGATTTAATAGTGAAATCACTCTTGAAATTATTTGCGCTAACCGGATTCTGTTTTTTCAAAGGGAATCCTAACACTTCTACTAAGTTTGCAACATTTCCTACTGACAGTTCACTGAATAAAGATTCATAATCACCGACCTGCAATTTATCAATTTCATCCTTTGTATTACCATCCAGACATTGATAAGTAAGTTCCAAATAAGCATTTACTTCTGGAAATAACACCGCAAATTCTGGCATCTCATTTTTCAAAGCAAACCAATAACGTATGTAATCAATATCTCTTTTATATAATGGTTGATAATCATCATCAAATGGACGGTCATTACCAAAACAAATATTTTTAGATACATAAGACAAATTATTGGCAGGAGTGAAAAATAGTGTTATCGGAGAAGTTCCTCCAATAATATTCATTTGAGCAGGTCTATTCGGACCTATGTAGTCTAGTAAATAAATACGCTGTAAGTTTTTAAAATTAAAAGCTTGCGCATCTTGTTCCATATATAGCTTCAACGTCTCACCCAATAAACGATGCTGAGAATCATTAGAATCTAATAAAACTTTCAAATCGTTTTGTCTATCCCAAGCTATAATGCGTAGCTTATCCGATAGCTTATCAATATTGAAAAATATCTCACCGACATCGAAGCAATCAGAGACTAACTTATGAAATATGGTATCACCCTCTACTTGATGATTATCCGTTACATTCTTAAACGCCACTTTCACTAAATCCATTCGCGCAAATGGAGACGGTATAGATGTAATTTCTTTCTTACTTGTCGCACCATTTGGATCTTTAATCTGATTTATTGCTGAAGTTCCATAGGGAGCATTAGCATCGTCCCATCCTTCTAAGGTATTAGCACCTGTATGTAATCTAAACACTTTTCCCATGATTAAGCTAATTTTTTTTCATTTACTAATTTTTCTGTCGCCTGATAAAATAACTCAATAAAGCGAGCTTCCACATTCAAGTTATTGGATATTTTAGGTTCAATACCAGACAGTCGATAATCAAACAACGCATAATTACTTTTAAGTGTCATTACCTTACTAGGTACTATTCCCTTCACAAGTCCAAATACATCTTTTTTCATTTCCGCCAATTCAAATGGTGCGAATCCCCGCTGATTGTAGGCTAATTCTTGCAACCATTGTAAATAGGCTTTTTTGATCACTGATAAGTGGGCATAAAAACTACTTTTAAAAAAATTTTCATCAAACGAACGCTTACCTTTCGCCCAAGCTTGATCTTTGGATGAAGGAAGCTGTTCATCCATATATTTACAGAAAAGTATAAATTGCGTCATCGGTTTTTGCAATAATCTTCTGGTACTATCATAGAAATTAAGGAAACTAAGTACATCACTTCCTTCATTAATACCAAATTCTTTATAGAAAGGATTTACAGCTTTACCAGAAGCCGAATCGAGTAATGATATATCAATCTCACAAAAATCAACTACAGCTAAAGCACCAAGCAGCTCTACCAAATGCGCATCATTCTGCTGCGTTGTACCACCTTCACTATAAGCATAACTTTTATTTATATCATCTGCTATATAATAGAAAGCATTCAATGAATTATTTCCACTAATATTTTTTTCATAGTACTCTAATGCAGCTTTTGCTTTGGAAATAAATGTAGAACCATCAATAATATGTCTTCCGTCAGCATCCGATTCTACATTAAAATAAGGTAATACAGTAATAGCACCAATAGGAGCATTTCGAATCAAATCTGCATTTGGTAACTTAGAATCAATACCTCTTAGATTTTTCAACAATAAGGGAAAACCACTAGCACCTGTTCCTCCAAAAATAGAACTGATAATAAAAATACGATCCCCCTGCTGAAAATTGGCTGCGAAATCAACAAAATCTTGCGACCTAGTAAATTGATTGAGTACAACACTACCAATATTAGGGTTTCCTTTAAAACCTACATCCATCATAGTTCCCCAATTAATATCAGAGAAAAGGATACGTGCCAATGCTTGATTTTCCACACTCAATGTTCCAAAATTCATATATTGTGCAAAAGTACCATTAGACACATTGGCTAAATTCATTTTAAAACCTGAAATAGGTTCACCGATCCGCGTTTTAAAGAATTTATCTTCCACGTCTTTTGTAAACAGTATGTGCTCATTTATTATTTGATAACTTCGCAATACAGTTACAGTTCGCGTTAAGTCTGCCGCCGCATTATCAGGATCAATAAATATAGGAACTATTTCATCTGTATGCATATCAATCCCGGCACTCATCAACATAACAAGTGATTTTATAACTCGTGCACCTGTACCTCCTATGCCAAATACGTATGTTTTCATTTTAGTGTTAATTTTAGTGTATTAAAAAGGAGAATATTTAGCTGCCGTACTCCACCATTTAAATATAAGTGACAATATCAAGAAAAAGATAAATGCAATAATCATATTAGAGATGCCGAATCCCCAACAATCAGATTCATTGATTAACTGGCTAACGACTTGTCCTTGTTCATCTCTTACATACATTAAATCATCGGATATCCTCCCCGAATCATAATCCATATATGTGAAATAATATCCAAGCAACAGACACATTATGCTATTGAACACAGCCATGATAGCCCAACTCCACCACTTGCAAAAGCGTGGATGATCAATAAAATAATAATATGTGACCATTACGATAGTAGATATAAGTAGCGTATATAATCCTATTGTATTATAACATAGCTCTTTTGTAAAGCCGTGTGTATTCATATCCCATCCCCAAAGATGCTCCGAAAGATTGCGGCAATAAAAAAAGTCAAACCAGCCATACATATTTCCTAATAATGTTTCTAAAAAAGCTCTCATAATATTATTTATTTAATCGTTACTATAAATTGCGCATAATCATCTGAAGACTTAGTATCTACGAAAGCCTTATAGACTCCTTCTACCAAATACTTCAACCCGAATGTTTTATTTTCTGCTTTATCAATAATCAAATCCTGTCCTATAAAATCGGTTTTCTCATTTACCCAATCTGGAAGTTTATTTTTTAGAGAAACTGTTATTTGGCAAGGTGAAATAATTTCTGTAGTTAAACTCACTTGATGAGAGAAGTTATCTGAACTCATTTTTATCACTTCAACAGAATAGTCTTTATTATTTACCTGATAATTCTCTGAATTATACAAGTAATTATCATCTAAAGGAAAAAAGTTTAAATCCACTCCTATAGAAAACCTAAACTTTCCAGCGTTCTTTCCTTTATTCTCTTTTTTCACTTTACATATTGTTTTAGACATACCCGCCGCACGAGAGTGCTCATACTCGAAACTCCCCCAACAACCAGTTTTTACAACCGCATACTCCACTTGTTGTTCTAAAGAAGTCAGTACATACAAATTTTCGACTTTAGCTCCTTTATCATTAAAATCACTCCAAGGTATTTTATCCATTATAGACTTTATTTGTCGTGTAGAACCTATTAACCAAAAATAAAAAGGACGTTCACCCTTATAATAGCTCCATTGATCTATTTTATTAAAGAATTTACCATCAAAATGAGATTGTAGTTGACATATAGCAACTGTTAAATCTTTATATTTATTCAGTTCTCTCCGAAAAACGCTTGTCATATCAGTACATTGCTGCAATAGATAGCCATTTATATCATCAGGATGTGTTGCGTATTTTTTCCCGGGAGAAACAACACAATCGGAAATAAAAAGAACAACTTCATCCTTTTTACGTCTACTTAATAAAGAATCTAATACTGTAGCTATATCAGATGTTCCCAAATCTCCTCCATTTGCTTTAAATGTAGTAGGCGTTGTACTATGGATATAAGTTTTTATATCATTACCCATAGAAATGACTTTGCTATTTATGTAAAATAAATGAATGGAAGAAGTAATCTTGTCGCGTAATTCTGTCAAATAATAATAGATTGTTTGTTTAAATCCTGTATTCCCATTTACATATCCGTCCATGCTACCAGTATTCTCCAGATATACAGTCAATACAACAGGAGAATCTACTTCAGTAACAGGCTTAGGTATTACAGGAGGATCTACTTTACCCATTCTTTCTTTACAAGACGAAAAAGCCGAAATACAAATAATGACCATCAATACACTACTCAATAGTATCTTATTCATAAAGACATTTTATATCCGCAGATTCCCGAACCGGACGGTTCATTAATTAGATAAGTAAATACTATAAAAGAAAAAGCGCGGGAATCTGTACCTGTTACTCGTCCCGCTGTTTGAGGCCTTCGAACTGCCCGTAGTAGTCTGAACGAGCAACGCAGAAGCCCACGCCGATATGTATAACAATCCAAGTATACTTTTATTTCAAAGTATACTTGGGGGTATAAACATATCCCGTAGACATCTACTGTTGCTTTGTTTTGACTACTGCTTAAAGTGTTCGAAGTTTCAAACAGCCAAAGACAAAGCGTTAAGTAAACGCCTTTCTTTATATAATACATCTCCCACACCACCCTAACCTCACGAATTGAGGTATCGGCGTGAGAGACAATGCAAAACTATAAAAATAAAATTAAATATCCTACTTCATGCCATTCTTTTTCATTAATGATACACCTTTTCGGCAAAAGCAATCCAAACTCATTAAAACATTACCTCCTATTACTTATCCCCCAATCTATTAACAAATAAATTATTCTTTATTAGAAGTAAACTTGCTTTTATCAAGAAGATAAGTTACCTTTGTTTAATAGTAAACTATAAATGCAAATTCCAATTATACAAATGAAAGTTGCAACTTTATAAATGCAACTTGCATTTATAAAAACAAAAGCATCATTTATAGTTTATAATTAACCAATAAGAACTTTAGTATTAGAAGAAAGGAACTTTACCTCTAATACCAAAGAACTTATCTATTAATACTTTAGAACCAAGACATTATGGCACGATACATTATGGAAGAGATGCCCGACATTCAGAAAACGGGCAAAAGAATTACTTATCCCAAGTTTGCACGGATAGACAATGCAAGCATAAAAGAGTTGGCGCAACGAGTAGGAGACGTCAGCGGCTTCAGTGCCGGAGACATAGAAGGCGTATTGCTCCAAACCGCCATAGAAATGGCGCATCTGATGGCGGAAGGACGCTCTGTGAAAATAGACGGAATAGGGACTTTTACCCCCTCACTCGCCCTATGCAGGGACAAAGAACGAGAAGAGGCGGAAGAAGGCGCCAAACACCGAAACGCACAAAGCATCTGCGTAGGAGGAGTGAATTTTCGGGTAGACAGAACGATGATCAGAAACATTAATGAAAGATGCCGGCTGGAAAGAGCTCCATGGAAACCACAACGCTCCTCTAAAAAGTTCACACCGGAGCAACGGCTGACATTAGCCCTGAAATTTCTCGACGAACACGCTTTCCTGACTGTACGGAATTACCAGAGACTAACCGGACTGCTTCAGACAGCTGCTACTAAAGAACTGAAACAATGGGCTGATCTTCCGGAATCCGGTATTGATATTACAGGAAGAGGTTCGCACAGAGTCTATGTAAAGAAGAAAGTTGCCACTGAATAAAAAATAATATATGATGAGAGATACCCTGAAAATAGATGAGAGATAACTAAAAACAAATGAGAGATAACAGTTTTCAGGCGTATTTTCACTATAAAATGATGAGAGATAGGTTCTCGGAGAAGTATCTCTCATTCGATAAGAATCTTATTATCTGATATTTAAGAAAAAACAATGAGAGTAATGAGAGATAAAATCTTTTTTTCTTTTTCTGTAGAAGGTTAGATTCGAATGAAAAAGCAGCGGTTATGATCGAATTGGAAAATAAACGCACAAAAATGGAATAATCATCTTAAAAGAACTATCTTTGATTTTTGATTGTTTGAAGAGCTAGGATCTGAAAACAAAAAGCAGCAAACTTTATAGTTATGGAAACAGTGAAAAAGATACCATATGGCATGTCCAACTTTGAGGACGTAATCATGCAAAACTGCTATTACGTGGACAAAACAATGTATATCCCCTTATTGGAAGATCAAGCCAACTACCTGATATTCATTCGTCCTCGACGTTTCGGCAAGAGTCTACTGCTTAGTATGGTTCGGTCATACTATGACCTTTCACAAAAAGATAAGTTCCAGCAACTCTTCGGCAATCTCTGGATCGGTCAGCATGCAACTCCGCTTCAAGGCAAATACCAAATACTTTATCTTGACTTTTCCAAAATCGGTGGCAATATTGATGAACTGCCACAAAGATTTGATTCTTACAGCGCTGTGCAGCTAGACGGTTTTCTCAACAGATATCGTGAATATTACACAGACGAATTCATAGAACGTTTCAGTGCTGCGGATAAAGGAATTGATAAACTTCACATCCTTGATGACGAAGCCAGGAGATTAGGTTATCCCCTATATCTTATTATAGATGAATACGATAACTTCACCAATGTCGTCCTCAATGAAAAAGGCAACGAAATATATCGTGCCATCACCCACGCAAGCGGCTTCTACCGTGATGCCTTCAAAAACTATAAAGGGATGTTCGACCGTATCTTTATGATCGGTGTCAGTCCCGTAACGCTAGACGACTTGTCGAGCGGTTATAATATCGGTTGGAACATCAGTACCAGTCCGGTATTTAACCAGATGCTAGGATTTTCTGAAAAAGATGTGCGCACTATGTTCCAATATTACAAGGAAACAGGGCAACTGCATGGAGATATTGAAGAAATGATTCTGGAAATGAAGCCGTGGTATGACAATTATTGTTTTGCACGTCAAAGCCTGAGTTCTGATCCCAAAATGTTCAACTGCGATATGGTACTTTACTACCTTCGGAATCGGATTCAGTTGGGAGCATCTCCCGAACAGATGATTGACCCTAATACCCGAACGGATTATAACAAGATGAAAAAACTCATCCAACTGGATCGTCTTGACGGCAATCGCAAAGGCGTTATCAAACGCATTGCCGAAGAAGGAAAAATCATCACTAACCTATTCCAGTCTTTTTCCGCAGACCAGATTACGAATCCGGAAATATTTCCCAGCCTGCTTTTTTACTATGGCATGCTGACTATCATCGGAACACGTGGAAATCTGACTATCTTAGGAATCCCTAATACAAATGTCCGAAAACAATATTATGAATATATCTTGGAAGAATATCAGAGCCACCACTATATCAATCTGATAGATATAGAGATACTCTTCAATAACATGGCATTTGACGGTGAATGGCGACCTGCATTGGAATTTATAGCCAAAGCTTATAAAGAGAATTCTTCCGTGCGTAGCAGCATTGAAGGAGAACGCAATATTCAAGGATTCTTCACTGCCTATCTTAGCGTCAATGCATATTACTTGACGACACCTGAGGTAGAGTTGAGCCATGGCTTTTGCGACATGTTTCTCATGCCTGACCTGCAACGCTATGCAGAAATTGCACACAGCTATATAGTAGAACTAAAATATCTGCCTAAAGAAAAGTTTGATGCCCAGTCTGCCGAACAATGGGAAGAAGCGGTGGCTCAAATTCATGGTTATGCCGCAAGTCCGAAAGTCCGTCTATTATGCCAAGGCACGCAACTTCACTGCATCGTAATACAGTTCTGCGGTTGGGAGATGGTTCGTATGGAAGAAGTCTGACCTACAAGTTCTTGCTATGATGCCCCGCAAAGCGCATAAAAACCTGAGATAATCCTCCCTCCTGCCCTTGTAGCTGCACAAAATTAAATTCGCGCAACATTGGCATCCCTTTTATCTCAACTACCCGTAAAGTGCCGGCCACAAGTTCTTTATGCACCGACCGGATAGAAACAATTCCCATACAATCAGTATGTTCCAAAAAGAGCTTGATACTCTCCGTACCACCAAGATACATCAGAACATTCAAAGAAGACAGCTTCAGATTGTGTTGCGACAGGGCTCGTTCAAATACATCCAACGTCCCCGAACCTCTTTCACGCAAAACCAAAGGGATATTCGGCAATTCTGCAGGTGTTACCTCCTCCTGAATATTTAGTTTACTGTTCACATGCACTACCGCAACAAGTTCATCTTGCAAAAACAAAGTATATTTCAGATTAGGTAAACGAAAAATACCTTCCACCAATCCCAATTCAATCCGGTGTTCTTGCAAAGCGACCTCCACTCCCCGAGAGTTTCCATTAAGGACGGAAAGATTGACTTGTGGAAACTTCGCAATAAAATGAGCCAATAAAGGGGGCAGAACATATTGAGCAATCGTCGTGCTAGCTCCCAGTTTCAACTCTCCAATATACTCGTTATGCAACAAATGCATTTCATATTCAAGCCGCTTGTAATCATCTAAAATCTTTTCGCTATGCTTCAGCAGTAATTCACCGGCAACAGTCAATGAGATTTTACTCCCCTGACGTTCGAACAAACGAGCCTGATAATAAGTCTCCAATTCCTGAATATGCTTAGTGATAGCAGGCTGGCTGACAAACAATTCTTGCGAAGCCTTTGTAAAACTCAGATTCTTCGCTACGCTCTGAAATACTTTTAAACGAAAATCGGACACCTTTTTATTTGAGTTATTTGAGGATTAAAATTCAAAATCAAGAATTAAACACAAGGACTATAGTTCTTCAGCTCTGATTCCCAATGCCTGCATAACAGGAAATGCCAACATATCCCACTTATACTCTACCTGCACTTCAGGCTCATTCATACGAAACTGGATAATCTCCTTGCCTTTCACTTCATGCAACGCATCGGATACTTTCTTTCCATATTCTTCATTGAAAGAAACGACAATCATCCTTTTCACATCAGCCGAATCAGCAACGATAGACAATAAATCCAAAAACAAATCTTCGCGTGAAACCATCCCTTCCGAAGGAACACTTGCAAATGAATATTCACCATAAGGACTCTGAAAAGCGACTCCATTCAAATCCTTCACCAAATCGGAAGGATGGCAATGTACAAGCTGATCGGACTCCTTATCGTAAACAAAAAGAAATTGTACTTCATTTTTCCCTTCCGTGATTCCGGCATCCAGAGTCAGATAAGTGGTCAACATAGAAAGGTCGATATCCTGTAAAGAACGTCGCAAAGTCTCTTCAAAGTAACCTTTCATATCTGTAATTACAAAATTCAAGAAAGCAGCATCAATCAACACTACTGTTTCAGACAGTTTTATTTGAGGTTTATCATTCATACCTTATTTATAATATGATTACAGCGGATAAAGATACTACAATACTTTTATTTATTCACTTCATTTCGCGGCAAATTCGTCAGTATCATTCAGATGAAAAACGTCATTTTGTCTTCTAACTCTCTTATTATCATGCTATTTTGTCATATTTTTCTACTTGGCAAATCTTTTGAGCCCTTTCAAGTGTTATTAAAATCATGAAAAAAGAAAGGAGAACAACCATATGAACTTTAACAATTTTACCATCAAATCTCAAGAAGCGGTACAGGAGGCCGTAAATCTCGTACAAAGTCGGGGACAACAGGCGATTGAACCTGCTCATATCCTACATGGAGTAATGAAGGTAGGCGAAAATGTGACTAACTTCATCTTCCAAAAATTAGGAATGAACGGGCAACAGGTAGCCCTAGTCGTTGACAAACAGATCGATTCTTTGCCTAAAGTATCCGGAGGAGAACCTTACCTAAGTAGAGAATCTAATGAAGTATTGCAGAAGGCAACCCAGTATTCTAAAGAAATGGGAGATGAATTTGTTTCATTGGAACATATTCTGCTGGCTTTGCTAACTGTGAAAAGTACCGTATCCACCATCTTGAAAGATGCCGGAATGACGGAAAAAGAATTGCGTAACGCTATCAATGAACTCAGAAAAGGAGAAAAAGTTACTTCTCAATCCAGTGAAGACAACTATCAGTCATTGGAGAAATACGCTATCAATCTGAACGAAGCCGCCCGCAGCGGCAAGCTGGATCCTGTAATCGGACGTGACGAGGAAATCCGACGGGTACTGCAAATATTAAGCCGTAGAACTAAGAACAATCCGATTCTGATTGGTGAACCGGGTACAGGTAAGACAGCTATCGTAGAAGGATTGGCACATCGTATCCTCCGGGGAGACGTACCCGAAAACCTGAAAAACAAACAGGTCTACTCTCTCGATATGGGAGCATTGGTTGCAGGAGCAAAATATAAAGGAGAATTCGAAGAACGACTAAAATCAGTTGTCAATGAGGTTAAGAAATCAGAAGGTGATATAATCTTGTTTATTGATGAGATTCATACACTGGTAGGCGCTGGCAAAGGCGAAGGAGCAATGGATGCTGCAAATATTCTGAAACCGGCATTGGCACGTGGAGAACTACGTTCGATCGGTGCAACTACTCTCGATGAATATCAGAAGTATTTCGAAAAAGACAAAGCATTGGAACGTCGTTTCCAGATTGTACAGGTAGATGAACCGGATACTCTGAGTACCATTTCCATCCTTCGTGGATTGAAAGAACGCTACGAGAACCATCATCATGTACGTATCAAAGACGATGCCATCATAGCAGCTGTAGAACTGAGCAGCCGTTACATCACTGACCGTTTCTTGCCGGACAAAGCAATCGACCTGATGGATGAAGCAGCAGCCAAACTACGTATGGAAGTAGATTCTGTTCCGGAAGAGTTGGATGAAATCTCACGTAAGATCAAACAGTTAGAAATCGAACGTGAAGCCATTAAGCGTGAAAATGATAAGCCGAAACTGGAAATTATCGGCAAAGAACTGGCCGAACTAAAAGAAGTTGAGAAGTCTTTCAAAGCTAAATGGCAAAGTGAAAAAACGCTGATGGATAAAATCCAGCAAAACAAAGTGGAAATCGAGAATCTGAAGTTCGAAGCAGAGAAAGCAGAACGTGAAGGAGACTATGGAAAAGTCGCCGAAATCCGTTACGGAAAGCTTCAGGCTCTGGACAAAGAGATAGAAGATACGCAGGAGAAACTTCGTGGTATGCAAGGCGATAAAGCCATGATCAAAGAAGAAGTGGATGCTGAAGACATCGCTGACGTTGTTTCACGCTGGACGGGCATCCCTGTCAGCAAGATGATGCAAAGTGAGAAAGATAAATTATTGCATCTGGAAGACGAACTCCATCAACGAGTGATTGGACAGGACGAAGCAATTGAAGCGGTTGCAGATGCCGTACGTCGTAGCCGTGCCGGATTACAGGATCCCAAACGCCCGATCGGTTCTTTTATTTTCCTTGGAACGACCGGTGTCGGTAAAACTGAACTGGCAAAGGCATTGGCGGAATTCCTCTTTGACGATGAATCGATGATGACGCGTATAGATATGAGCGAGTATCAAGAAAAGCATAGTGTTTCTCGTTTGGTCGGAGCACCTCCGGGATACGTTGGATACGATGAAGGTGGCCAGCTGACAGAAGCCATTCGCCGGAAACCTTACTCAGTTGTTTTGTTTGACGAAATAGAAAAAGCGCATCCGGATGTTTTCAATATCCTGTTGCAAGTACTGGATGACGGACGACTCACTGACAACAAAGGAAGAGTAGTCAACTTCAAAAACACCATCATCATCATGACTTCAAATATGGGAAGTTCTTATATACAAAGTCAGATGGAGAAACTGAGCGGTTCGAATAAGGAAGAACTTATCGAAGAAACGAAGAAGGAAGTGATGAATATGCTAAAGAAAACCATTCGTCCGGAATTCCTAAATCGTATTGATGAAACAATCATGTTCCTGCCGCTGACGGAAACTGAAATCAGGCAAATTGTACTCTTACAAATCAAAGGTGTACAAAAGATGCTTGCAGAAAACGGAGTTGAACTGGAAATGACAGATGCTGCTTTGAGTTTCTTATCCCAAGTAGGATATGATCCTGAATTTGGAGCCCGTCCAGTAAAAAGAGCTATCCAGCGTTATTTACTGAACGATCTGTCGAAAAAGTTATTGTCTCAGGAAGTCGACAGAAGCAAAGCAATCATTGTTGACTCAAACGGAGACGGATTAGTGTTCAGAAACTAAATTATAGTTAGTTGTTATAAGGATAGCCGGTATGTTCTCAAGTGAGCATATCGGCTTTTTATATTCCTGAATATATAATTCTTCTTACTTCCGGCTGACAATTAGGATGACTCATGACTAAGACATAAGTACCTTTTCTGGATATCTCCAAAGTGAGTGAAGGCAAGGCAAATCTATGTTTCTCTTTCAACTCCCCCTGCGAATCATATAAAAATACCATTGTACCTACCAACATTCTTGTTAAGCACAATGTTCCTTTTTCATTATCAAGATAAACGTTTACCTCTTTATTTGTTATTACATCCATATTTTTGCGTATATTAGCAGTTACAAAGATAGAGAAAAACTATGTTTATTTACTATATAAACAATAAAATATTCATGCAAACATAAGATTGTTTAAAGAACACTAAAGGGGATTCTTTGTTTACTCATACTTATATAAACACAAGAAAGCGTGACAATTTGAATCATTATCACGCTTTCCTTATTACATTTATGCATTTAAGCCATCAATGTTTCATGACTTATTTTTCATCAGTTGCAACCTCTTCTTCAGCTTCTGGTTCTGATTTAAATTCTGTAATTCCGTTCGAAATTAAGATGTTATACCAAGAAATCAGTTTCTTAATATCCGCAACGTATACTCGTTCACGATCAAAGTTAGGCAATACCTCTCCTAAATACTCACGCAACTGCTCCGGAGTAGCTTTTTTAGGGTCAATAGAGGCAACTGCAGTATTTTCTTTTTTCTTCATTGCTTCCAGCACATCATACAAAGGCACTTCAGCATCATCTGTATACATTGCTATATCTGCCAAAGAGATAATTTTCTCATTACCATAAGCGGGGAAACGTTTTTTATCTGCACTGATTGATTCAACAATCAACATATTTTTTCCTTGCGAAATTAGTTTGTACAATCCCGGTTTACCGGAGATAGACAGGATAGTCTTCAACATAGTATATATTCTTTTATTTATTAATTATTTTTTTGCGGAGCAAAGGTAATGATTATTTTTAGATAGCAAAGAAATAAACTTCAAAACCTGCGGAATTAAAGGGGTTTCATCGTCATTCACAATTACAAAATCAGCATGATTCCGCTTTATCTCATCGGACATTTGCGCTTCGATACGTTTCATTATCAATTCCCTTGAAGAATGGTCACGCCTCATTGCCCGTTCCACTCTCACTTCCAACGGTGCATATACCATCACCACAAAGTCTACTTCCTGCTTAAAGCCAGCTTCCAAAAGGATGGCAGATTCCATGCCGACCATAGCTATATCACCTTTCTCTACCACCCAGCGCCTGAAGTCTTCTTTTACCTGCGGATGAATGACAGCATTCACTTCTTTTGTATGTTCGGGGCTTCCGAATATATAAGATGCTAATAAAGGACGATTCAATTCTCCATTCTGGAAAACATCCTGCCCGACTAAGGCACAAAGTTCCCGACGTATCACGTCATTTGTATGAGTGATACGCTTCGCCTCAATATCCGAAATATAAACGGGGATTCCCATAATCTCCAGCAATCTGGAAACTACACTTTTTCCACTACCGATACCACCGGTAATACCTATTTTAATAGCCATCGGAAGAAACTTGTTCTATCAGAAAATCAACTTGTTCAGGTACAATACGGATCTGATTGATTCCTCGGGGAGCCGACTTTAACTTCACCGTATATTTATCCGATCCTAATTTTAGCAATTCCTCATAAGAAACATTAATCACAAAATCACTGGCTTTAATGCTCCGAAAACGCTTTAAGCCCACTTGAAAAGTTATTTGAACCTTTGATGGAAAAGCACGGAGTACTTTATCTGCCGGGAAGTTAATCCCACGCAACGGCACCTCCACGGTTTTCTCAGTATAAATATCTACTGGGAAAGTCAGTTCAACCGAGGCGGGAACAAACTTCACTCCTTTTTTATTATCCAAGGCAACCCGCTGACGAATCGTATCCGATATATTTTCAAGATTTACCTCTTGAGTATAAGCTGTTGTTATAGTATCCAAAATTCCGGCCGGAGCATATACCAATACGGAATCCGGGCTGCAAATAGTATCGGAAACATAATATTGAAGCCCTGCAGTCACTTTTCCCTGAAAATGAACGGGTACTAATTTGGATTTACCTGTCGAATAGATATAATCTAATGTATCAGGTTTTATTGAAAGTATCTTAGAAGAAGCATTCAATTGAATAAGTATCTTCTTTTCAAATTCAGAGGCAAAGATTTTCACATGATTATTTTGCCCTTTATAGTCAGGAAAACTCAGATTTACCGGAAAGAAACTCTTTCCCAACATATAGTTAAGAAGTACCGTTCCTTTATCTTTTACCCGGACACGAAGTTCGGAAGGAGGTTCCGAAGTGAGCACAATATTATTAGGGACATCCTTCATTCTCACCGGAATAGAGAATTCCGCTTCATAATCATTATTAAGAGTCTGAATCAGCCAGAACCCACCTGCTATCAGGAAAAAAAATAAAAAAATTAAGAACTCCCTGCTTTTATCACTAAGCAGGAAATCCTTAATTCTCTTGGATAGTCTTAAATATGTATATCTTAATTTCCTACGATCGAGCATAGGGTATTTGTTTACTAAAGATTATTTAGACTGATTGCCGGCGGCCGAAGCATCAGCAAAAATAGAATTCTTATCTATTTTAATCTTCACGTTAGAAGCGATTTCAAGTACTATATAATCATCAGTAATCTCTTTGATTGTACCATGGATACCACCTGCAGTAATTACCGACTGATTTACCTGAAGAGATTTACGGAAATTAGCAATTTCTTTCTGCTTCTTATTTTGAGGGCGAATCATAAAGAAATACATGATAACAAACATAGCTATCAGCATGATCCACATCATACTTCCACCTCCCGCTGCGGGAGCTTGCAATAATACAGTCAATAAGTTCATAAATAATCAAGTTTTAGTTTCTACTATATGGACAAAGGTATCAGTTTTTAGTCAACTTACCTTCTTTTTTCAATTGATTAACTATTCCGTCCAGCGTTCCGTTGATAAAGCTACCGCTCTTGGCAGTACTATACAACTTCGCAATTTCTACATATTCATTTAACGAAACACTCACCGGAATGTTCGGGAAACTTAAAATTTCTGCTAAAGCGGTCTGCATAATGATGATATCCATAAATGCGATACGATCCAGATCCCAGTTCTTCGTATTCTCGCTCACAAGATGACGGTAATAGTCGGCATTCAGAATTGTACGACGGAATAAACGGCGTGCAAATTCCTGATCTTCGTCATCCTTGAATTCGGGAAGTAATTCCTGATTCGCTCCGTTCTTTTCTTCAAAACGCTTAATCGTTTTCAAGACAAAGGTATCTACAATCTCTTTATCGTCATTCCAGTACAGACTCTGGTCTTCCAGTACCTGATCAAGGGAATCATTATTAAAGATGTATGTTTTATAGAGTTTTCTCCACAATTCGCGGTCAGCTTCATATGAATTGTCACCGGAAGCCATATAATCTTTATAAATATCGCTTTCTACTATTTTCTCATAAAGCTCTTTGACGAAATCCTGATCATTTGCCCAAGTTCTCTTCTGATTAGATATAAACTCGGTCAGTTGCTTGTTCACCTCCAACTGTGCAACAAACTTATTATCCACAAACTTTGTGTTGGGATACAACTCTTCTTTAGTAGGAGCCAGTTTTGCTTTTGCCGCATCAATGCGTTTTTGTGCATACTCTGTTAATGCCATCATCAGCATTAACAAATAATTATAAAGGTCATACGCCTTTGAAAGGCTGAAGAATAACTCTTTCTCCGCTGAGTCTAGATTTTTGCTGCCATTTTGGTAATAGGCATACACTATTTGTATAATCTTAAGACGAATAAGAACTCTGTTGATCATAATTCAAATTAATACTGTTATTATCGAACTGCAAAAGTAGATATTTTTAATGAGTTTCCACAAATAAATCACATTTTTTAATGCAGTATTTGATTCTCTGCGCTTTTTCTTTTGACAGTTTAAAAAAAATATCCAATTTTGAGGCCGATTATTAACGGACCCAATGATATGGAAGATTTTAAAAAGAAAATGAACGCAGACATGAATGATAAGGAGATCGTTTTCTCCAAGTCCATCAAAGCAGGTAAACGCATCTATTACCTCGATGTGAAGAAGAACCGTAAAGATGAAATGTTTTTAGCTATTACGGAGAGTAAGAAAGTGGTGATGGGAGAAGGAGATGACTCTCAGGTTAGCTTCGAAAAGCATAAAATCTTCTTATATAAGGAGGATTTTCAGAAATTTATGGCAGGATTGACAGAAGCCATCAGTTTTATTAACCACAGTGACATGAACGATTACATCAGCCGCCTGAACGAAGAAGCTGATATAAAAAGAGAACAGGAAGCTCTTGCCGAAGAAGCACAAGAGGACAAGCTGGAAAACGAAATTAAGATTGATATTGACTTTTAAAGAGGTAACTCTTTGATATTTCAAAAAAAAACAGTACTTTTGCACCGCTTTTTTGCAACATCATGTGATAATCCACATCGTGTAATGGTGAATTAAGCAAAATAACTTAATTTAGAGTAACACAATTTTTTAAGAAATGAAATCAATTGAAGTAAAAGGAACTGCAAGAACTATTGCAGAACGCTCTTCGGAACAAGCAAGAGCTTTAAAAGAAATTCGTAAGAACGGTGGTGTGCCTTGTGTACTTTACGGAGCTGGTGAAGTTGTTCACTTTACAGTGACTAACGAAGGTCTTCGTAACTTGGTTTATACTCCGCACATTTACGTAGTAGATCTGGATATCGATGGCAAAAAAGTAAACGCTATCCTGAAAGATATTCAATTCCACCCGGTAAAAGACAACATTCTTCATGTTGACTTCTATCAGATTGACGAAGCTAAACCTATCGTTATGGAAGTTCCGGTACAACTGGAAGGTCTTGCAGAAGGTGTGAAAGCCGGTGGTAAGCTTGCATTGCAGATGCGTAAGATCAAAGTGAAAGCTCTGTACAATGTAATTCCTGAAAAACTGACTGTTAACGTTTCTCACCTGGGATTGGGTAAGACTGTTAAAGTTGGCGAACTGAGCTTCGAAGGTCTTGAACTGATTAGCGCTAAGGAAGCAGTTGTATGTGCTGTTAAGTTGACTCGTGCAGCAAGAGGTGCAGCAGCAGCCGCTGGAAAGTAATTTGAGATTATCCCTGTAAAGAGATATAGCAAAACGCAGATTAATGCAGATTAAAGCAGATGTTCAGTCTGCATTAGTTTGCGTTAATTTGCGTTTTTCTTTTTATATTCACGAACTGTTTTTTACGAAAAAACAATGATCAAATATCTAATTGTCGGACTAGGAAACATTGGACCCGAATATCATGAAACCCGGCATAATATTGGTTTCATGACAGTAGAGGCATTGGCAAGAATCAACAATGCTCCTCCCTTTATTGACGGACGCTACGGATTTACCACTAGTTTTTCGATCAAAGGACGCCAGTTAATCCTGCTCAAACCGTCAACTTTCATGAACCTGAGCGGACTGGCCGTTCGCTACTGGATGCAAAAAGAAAACATCCCTTTGGAAAATGTGTTAATAGTAGTAGACGATCTGGCTCTCCCCTTCGGCACTCTGCGTCTGAAAGGAAAAGGAAGTGATGCCGGACATAATGGTCTGAAGCACATAGCAGCCATTTTAGGAACTCAGAACTATGCCCGTTTACGCTTTGGTATCGGAAATGACTTCCCCAAAGGCGGACAGATTGATTATGTACTCGGACACTTTACTGACGAAGATCGCAAGACAATGGATGAAAGACTGGAAACAGCCGGAGAAATCATTAAAAGTTTCTGTCTGGCAGGTATTGATATTACCATGAACCAGTTCAATAAGAAATAGGAGTATTTACAATTGACTATTTCACAGCGTATATATGCAAACGGTCATTAAGTACTCCACCATGACACATGGTACACTGTTAATTAATAAATTATCAATATATGGCAGAAGCAAGAATAGATAAATGGATGTGGGCTGTTCGTATTTTCAAGACACGCACAATTGCCGCCGAAGCCTGCAAGATGAACCGTGTCACTATCAACGGAGCATACGTAAAGGCATCTCGCATGATAAAGCCGGGTGATGTAGTTCAAGTTAAGAAGCCGCCTATTACCTATTCATTCAAAGTGCTGCAAGCTATTGAGAAGCGAGTAGGCGCAAAGCTTGTACCCGATGTAATGGAAAACGTTACCACTCCCGACCAATACGAACTATTGGAAATGAGTAAAATCAGCGGATTCATTGATCGCGCACGGGGAACCGGACGTCCAACCAAAAAAGACCGCAGAAGTCTGGAGGAATTCACAGCTCCGGAATTTATGGATGATTTTGATTTCGACTTTGATTTCGACGAAGATAAGTAAATAATGAACGGTGAATAAACTTATAGCATGAAGTTACAAGTTTATTCACCGTTTATTATTTTACCAACTGTTGATTACAGATTTGCTTTCACAGCATCAATTAGCTCCTGATATTCAGTATCGGTCAAATAAACTTTTCCCGGATTCATCTGAAATACACCGCCATAATCAGGTCCGTCTACATATTTCGGAGCCAGATGGAAATGCAAATGAGATAATTTATCTGAGTAAGCACCATAGTTGATCTTTTCCGGCTGGAAAGCTTTCTGCATTGCACGGGTAACACGTGCCACATCAGCCATAAATGCATTACGGTCTTCATCGCTCAATTCGTTCAAATCATTTACGTGATCCTTGTAAGCAACGAGGCAACGCCCCCGATAAGTTTGCTCTTTAAACAAAAACACACGTGATACACTAAGCTGCGCAATCTCAATCATCAGATTATGCAACGTTTCATTGTTCTGGCAATACAGACATTCTTTTGGATCACTCTTCATGATATTCTTATTTTTATGTTTTGACAAAGCAAAAATAGTCGTTCTGCTTTTATTTCACCTGTATTTTTTCGTTTTTTTGATCGACTAATTGGTACACGTTCTCTTTTTCACCAACAACCCACACTACATCCCCCTCTTCGAACGGTGCATTTACATCCGGCACCATCAGAGTGCCATCTTCCCGTTCCACACCGGCTATCATACAATGATACTTATCCCGTATACCCGATTCACGGATTGTTTTACCCAGAAAAACGGAGTCTGCATCAATAATGAACTGCTTCAAAGTCATCTCTCCCTTCTCATACATCTCCCAGTCTATCTTCGCACCACTTTGCATGGCACTGCTAAATACATTCAATTGTTCGTCCGTTCCTATTACCTGTATCTTGTCCATAGGAAAAAGACGCACCGAGCCACCGGGAATATTAATCCTTCTCTTTCCCCGCAAGATAGAAGCGATATGAATGCCATATTTCTTTCCCAAATTTAGTTCCATCAACGTTTTTCCCGCCCAAGTGGATTCCCCCGGAATCTCCAAATCCGCCAAATGCAGATCATGAGATAACAGACGTCCGGCATATTCGGGTTTCTTCTCTCCCAAATATTCTGCACGCACCTCTCTGGAACGCAGATTTTGAAAGAAACGCCGTTCTATCAATATAGATTGCTTTTTCAAACGACGCGACCATACCATCAACAAGACTGCAAGCACAGCCACTCCAATAATCAATCCAATAGATGCCTTAAACAATCCCGATATCACAAAAATGACAAATAACGCCGCAATCATAATACGTATGACAATAGTAGACACCAATGGTGCACGATTGGCACGGTTATCATGCCACAGGGTCATAAATTCCACCGAATGGTTTTTCTTCACCATGATAGCACGTAGGAAAGGCGAAATGCAAAGGATAATAAAAACAGCCCCCAATAATGATGCCCAGAAATGAGGCAGGTTCTCCTTAAAGAATGGGACGACAAAACGGAAAGACAGTGCAATAATGGATATACTGACTATTGAATATACCACAGTTATGCGTACCATTGCCAGCAACAGCTTCTTCCACAAATTCTCATGATTAAGTACTGTTTGCGAGCCCGAAGAATAACGCATTAAGAACTTTCTCCAGGAAGCGGGTAAATGAGCATCCACAAAAGAAGAAGCCGGTTCAGCCAGACGAATCATATAAGGAGTCAGGAAAGTGGTTATCACAGAAACTGCTACCACTATCGGATATAAGAAATCGCTCGTCACGTGCAGAGATACACCCAATGAAGCTATAATAAATGCGAATTCACCAATCTGAGTCAAACTGAAACCGCACTGCATAGCCGTCTTCAAGGGTTTGCCGGAAAGAATCACGCCGAATGTTCCGAAGGTAGCCTGCCCCAAAATAACTGCGATCGTAATTACAATGATAGGTATTGCATATTCAATAATCATTGCAGGATCGACCATCATCCCCACCGATACAAAGAAAATTGCGCCAAAAAGATCTTTCACCGGCTTCACCAACCGGTCAATAGATTCCGCTTCGATTGTTTCTGCCAGAATAGACCCCATGATAAACGCACCGAATGCAGCAGAGAACCCTGTATTGGCTGCCATCACTACCATACCGAAACACAGTGCCAATGATACGATAAGCAGAGTTTCCTCTCCCATCAGTTTCCTGCAACGCTTCAAAAACTCCGGAATCAGATAGATACCTACTACAAACCACAAAATAAGAAAGAACAGCAGTTTACCAATACTCTCCAGCATCTCGGTGCCTTCAAAGTTATGGCTTACCGCCATCGTAGAAAGCATCACCATCAATACAATAGCCAGTATATCCTCTAGAATCAGAATACTCAGTACAAGCCCGGTGAACTGCTTCTTCCTCAGTCCCAAGTCATCGAACGCCTTATAAATAATAGTAGTAGAAGACATCGCAATCATACCACCTAGAAACAGACTGTCCATCCGATGCCAGCCGAATCCCATACCGACACCTATCCCCAGCAATATCATACAAAAGATGATGGTGCAGGCAGCGATGATAGCAGAACCTCCGACTTTTACGATTTTCTTAAAACTGAACTCCAGACCAAGAGCAAACAACAAGAAGATAACGCCAATATCCGCCCATGTCTTAATGTTGGCGGTATCCATTACTGATGGTGTATAAGGCATGTGCGGACTTGCCAGAAAACCGGCAACCACATATCCCAACACCAAAGGTTGCTTTAACTTCTTAAACAACAAAGTCATGACGCCGGCACAGATCAATATCAGCGCAAGATCGGCAATGAGTGTAGGTAATTGAGACATTGTTTCATCGTATTTGGTGACAAAATTAAAATAAATCTATCGTATAAACAACAGATTCACGGATATGTTTTAAACCAATGGCAACAAACAGCCCGCACAAAACATCTAATTACTTATATAAAACATTATTAATTATGTAAAAAATCGATAGCCTATCCTTTAATAGATAAACTACCGACTTCATTTTATGATACTAATTCCCGAACCACAACCTTCATTTTTCCGTTGAATTTGATAAAAGGATATGAGAATTATTTATCGTAGATATTTGAAAACTATCAAATTATTCTAAAGGAGTAAACTCTTTATATTCTCTGGACATATTTATTTCCCCATATTCTCCCCATCGGTCATAAATGGCAAATTTCTTGGTTGTAAGTTCTTCTATATCCCAATAATGATCCGAACCAAAATAAATTGTACTGGAACTCTGATCATAAAAAGCCCATCTCATATTAACAACACGTCGTTGTTCTTTTCCGTTTTTATCAGTTACAATTAAAGTTTGAGTACACGTACCATCTCTTCTAAACGTATACAGCCCTTGAATCGTCTCGTCAGCATCATTGACTGTTTTTTGACTAGCCCATGTTACATCACATATCAGAGATATGACATCATCTTCCGCCTTTGTATAATATCCGGTCTTCTCCACACAGCCTGTCATAAGAAAAGCCATGATAAAAACGAGTGATACAAAAATCCTACTTTTCATCAACGTAAGAATTTGAAGTTTGCAATACAGGGAGCATTTAAACTCGTCGTTTCAAAATTCCATTCTGCATAATCTCCCTGAGTTACAGACCATTCAAAACAAGGATTGATATTATAACCAATTCCACAAAATAGCACTCTTGGTGTCTCCTTATTGTCAATATTTCTAATGTGGCAGGTTACGTAGAATGCCCAACCTGCATTCTTATAAGATTGTGGATTTAATTCTATAGATGTTTCGATATAATTACTTTTATTTATATAATAACTCTCCTTATAATCCGTTACGTTCAGTGACGCTACTGTAGAAGAATATCTACCATTATCAAACTGTTTTTTCTTCAATTCAATTGGCGAATCATCCTTTATCTGACTAATGTATATTTCATTTTCTGTTATCATCACAATATAATCTACGCCATGAGAGGCCGCCAACTGTCCACACCTACTATTTACTTGATTAATACTTTCTTTAAAGATACTAAGATTAAGGGAGTTGACGGAATTTAACTCTTCTACATCCACATTAGTTATATACGATAATACAGAATTGCGTTTATTAGAATTGATATAATATTCATGCGTAGTTTTATTTATATCAACAAATTCATTTAACACCGCAGCATCTTGCTGGTAGTTGCGACTTGCGGGAGTTGGAACACTAAGATTATCTTTACAACTCTGAAAAGATAAAGATAATAAGACAATTGCTAAAAATAGAATAGACTTCATAGTTAATAGTTTTTTGTGTGTACGAACAATAAGTTTTCAAATATAAGAAACTATCTTTAGTGTATGCAATCTATTGAAAGAAAAGAAGTTAATATTAAAAAGAATTATACTACCACAATGATTTCACCTTCCACTTTTACATCCATTTAGAGTTTTATCCAATATCCAAAATATATTTATGATAAAGATATTCTATCCTTCTTGTTTCGTATGTGTCAATTCATTCTTACCCTCAAGTACAAACATTGCCAATATATAATAGGCATAAAGGGAGGGATACTCCTTTTATGCCTATAGAATGGAAAAATCTTTTTATTTTCTAAAAGGTGGCTTCACCACTATTGCCTTCAATTTACGTCCACGCATATCAATACAGATCTCCGTACCTGCCTTGGCATATTCCGGTTTCACATATCCCATGCCAATACCAATCTTGCGAGTGGGAGACATTGTACCGGAAGTCACCACTCCTATACCTTCTCCTTCCACATTCACCAATTCATAGCCGTGACGAGGAATGCCTCGGTCAATCATTTCAAAACCAACTAGTTTACGGGTAGTTCCTTCTGCCTTCTGCCTTTCCAACATCGGACGGTTGATGAACTCCTTACCTTCCACAAACTTAGTGATCCATCCCAATCCAGCTTCGATCGGTGAAGTCTTATCATCCAGATCATTGCCATAAAGGCAAAATCCCATTTCCAGACGAAGCGTATCACGGGCACCCAGCCCTACCGGCTTGATACCGAATTCTTCCCCCGCCTCAAATACAGCTTTCCATACCGCCTCGGCAGCATCCGGATAGAAATAAAGTTCAAAACCTCCGGCACCGGTGTATCCGGTATTGGAGATAATCACATTCTCTTTTCCCGCAAACCGGCCAACGGTAAATGTATAATAAGGAATAGCCGACAGATCAATATCCGTCAACTTCTGCAAAGCAAGAATAGCCTTCGGACCCTGAACAGCAAGCTGCGCCATATTATCGGAAGAATTCTCCAGTTCCGCCCCCTCCGTATTATGAGAAACACACCAGTCCCAATCCTTTTCTATATTGGCCGCATTCACTACCAGCAGATATTTTTCCGGCTCATAGCAATATACCAGCAAGTCATCTACAATTCCCCCTTCTTCATTAGGGAAGCAGGTATATTGTATCTTACCGGGAACAAGTGCCGCCACATTATTGGAAGTCACCTTCTGAAGAAAGGCTAACGCTTGCGGCCCTTTCACCCAGAATTCTCCCATATGGGATACATCAAATACCCCGACTGCATTACAAACAGTCAGATGTTCATCAATAATTCCAGAGTACTCGATAGGCATATTATAGCCTGCAAATTCGTGCATTTTAGCACCTAATGCAATGTGTTTCTCTGTAAACGGAGTGGTTTTCATTTTTTGTGTATTAAGTTTTAAGTAATAAATTGATATTCGTGGAATGTAATCACTTAGAAGCTACTAGTTCGGCAATCTTCACAATGACGTTCATTGCCTTCTCCATATTCTGAATAGGAACAAACTCATAACGTCCGTGGAAATTAAGACCGCCGGCAAAAATATTCGGGCAGGGTAAACCTTTGAATGATAGCTGCGCTCCATCCGTACCGCCACGAATCGGCTTCACATTCGGCTTCACTCCTACCGCCTCCATGGCTGCAAAAGCTGTGTCGATGATATGCATCACCGGTTCTATTTTCTCACGCATATTATAGTATTGGTCACGTAACTCTAGTGTCGCCGTACCTTCTCCATATTCGGTGTTGATCTCCGCAACCAGACGTTTTATTTCTTCCTTGCGTTTCTCAAACTTGGCACGGTCATGGTCGCGAATGATATAAGACACTGTACTTTGCTCCACATCTCCCTGAATACTGATCAGATGATAGAATCCTTCATACCCTTCAGTCTGCTCCGGTGTTTCCATCGATGGCAACATTGCGATAAACTGATTAGCGACACGAATCGAGTTTATCATCTTATTCTTTGCATATCCGGGGTGTACATTACGTCCTTTAAAAGTAATCTTTGCAGCGGCAGCATTGAAATTTTCAAACTCCAGTTCCCCTACTTCACCACCATCCATCGTATACGCCCATTCGCAGCCAAACTTCCCGACATCGAACTTATGCGCACCTTCACCGATTTCCTCATCCGGATTGAAACCGATACGAATCTTTCCATGTTTGATTTCGGGATGTTCTTTCAGATAAACGATTGCTGATACGATCTCGGCAATTCCCGCTTTATCATCCGCACCAAGCAGCGTCTTGCCGTTTGTTACAATCAAATCCTCTCCTTTATGATCGAGCAGTTCCGGAAATTGTGCAGGAGAAAGAATGATATTTTCTTCGGCACAAAGCACTATATCCGTCCCATCGTAGCCTTTTACAATACGTGGAGTTACATCTTTTCCTGTCATATCGGGACTTGTATCCATATGAGCGATAAACCCGATAGTGGGTACTTTTTTATCTATATTAGCAGGAAGCGTGGCAAAAAGATAGCCATGTTCATCCAAAGTAATATCTTCCAACCCCAAAGATTCCAGTTCAGTCTTCAGATATTCAGCGAATACCATCTGTTTCGGAGTACTGGGAGTAAGCCCTGTTGATTCATCCGACTGTGTATCAAAGCTCACATACTTCAAAAATCTGTCTACTAAAGTCATATCTATTTTACGATTTAATGATTTGCAATTTACATTTTGATAGTTTATAGTGCCGTAAAGGTAAAAAAAGAGCCGTGAATTGACAAACAATTCACGGCTCTTTTTTCTCAGTATATTACTTAAAAGTGACTGCTACCATCAAAACAATGCGTACACACTTTACATTTCGGCAGCCCGATAGCTTCAATCAAAGTCTCAAGCGTGTTAAATTTCAATGAAGTCAGTCCGAAACGCTCGGCTATGATACTAACCATTTTCTCGTATTCGGGAGACCCCGTAGTGGCGTATTTCTCCAGATTCTTATTCTCATCATCTTCCAGTTCTTTAATAATACGACGGGTAATCAACTCCAAAGCATTCTTAGAAGCCGAGAAACCCACAAACGGACAAGCATAGATCAACGGAGGGCAAGCGATACGCATATGTACCTCTTTCGCTCCATAATCATATAGAATCTTCACATTATCACGCAACTGTGTTCCACGCACAATCGAATCATCACAGAACAGCAGACGCTTTCCCTGAAGCATGGCACGATTCGGAATTAGCTTCATCTTTGCAACCAGCGAACGCATTTCCTGATTGCTCGGTGTGAAGCTACGAGGCCATGTCGGTGTATATTTTGAAATGGCACGATGGTAAGGAACTCCTTTACCTTCCGCATATCCCAACGCCATACCTACTCCCGAATCAGGAATACCACAGGCACAATCCACTTCCGATTCGTCCTTCTGTCCCATCTTCATTCCACTGGTGAAACGGACTTCTTCTACATTTTTGCCCTCATAACAAGAGGTCGGGAAACCATAATACACCCAAAGGAAAGAACAAATCTGCATTCCTTCATTCGGTTGGCGAAGCTGCTCGATATGATCGGGATACATGCGTACTATTTCCCCCGGTCCCAGATACTTTTCGATTTCATAATCCAGATTCGGGAAACTGGATGACTCGCTGGTAGCGGCATACGCACCATCTTTTTTCCCGATCACCACCGGAGTACGTCCCCATTGGTCACGGGCCGCGATAATGCTGCCATCCTCTGTCAGAATCAGCATAGAACAAGAACCCTTGATATGTTTGAATACGTTCTCGATACCTTCGGTGAAGGTTCTTCCTTGTATGATAAGCAGTGCGATGAGTTCCGTTTGATTGGTATTGCTCGAACTAAGTTCGGCGAAGTGCATATTTTGGTTGAGAAGGTCTTCTTCCAGTTCCTGGATATTCGATATTTTAGCAACTGTGACGATGGCGAAGCGGCCGAGGTGGGAATTGATGATAATGGGTTGTGCATCTGTGTCGCTGATAATGCCTATGCCGGCATTGCCTTTAAATTTATCAAGCTCTCCTTCAAACTTGGATCGGAAATATGTACTTTCCAGATTGTGAATGGAGCGAATAAATCCTTTCTCCTGACTATAAGTCGCGAGTCCGCCCCGCTTTGTACCCAAATGTGAGTTATAATCTGTACCATAGAATAAATCAGTCACGCAACTCGATTTCGAGACTGTTCCGAAAAAACCTCCCATGTTGTTCTCTTTATTGATAATGTTTAAAAAAAGATGGCGCAAAAGTACAAAAAAGAATCCATCCGATAAAAAAAGCACTCCGCAAAGTTTTAATTTTCTTTGCGGAGTACTTCTAAATTTTATTAAAAATACAAAGAAGATTGAACAATCGTTTTAGTCGCGTCTCATTTCCATTTCTTAATTGATTTCTGATCGGATAGAGTTGCTTCGATAAGACTCAATGCAAAACCACCGCTGCGTGCCAGCTTGACGGACATCTTCGTTTTATTCGTCACGATCCCTTTCTTTATCTGATAGGAAGTCGGATTCTTTTCGTAGTCAGCCTCTTTTCCATCGGCATAGAGGGTAGCTACATACTCTTTATCCGGTTCCAGAAAATCAAGAGTAAACGCGGCAGTACGGGAGTTTTCGTCAGTAATGCCGCCAACAAACCAATGATTGGTTCCTTTTGCTTTGCGGGCTACTGTAATATAATCACCCGGTTCGGCTTCCAGATATTTGCTGTCATCCCAGTCCAAAGCTACATCTTTAATAAACTGGAAAGCATCCGGATAACGCTCATAACTTTCCGGCAGATCGGCAGCCATCTGCAAAGGACTGTACATTGTTACGTAAAGGGCCAGTTGTTTCGCCAGAGTAGTACGTACAACGCTATGCTCCCCTTCCAGAAAAGAAATTCTCGTGTCGAAAATACCCGGTGTATAATCCATCGGGCCGCCGATCTGACGAGTGAATGGAAGCAAAGTAGTATGAAAAGGTTTATTGCCGGCAAAAGCTTCATATTCCGTTCCCCGTGCCGATTCATTGCCGATCAGGTTGGGATAAGTACGGCACAATCCTGTAGGACGTACAGCTTCGTGCGCATTCACACAGATTTTATAATCGGCGGCTTTCGTCACGGCATATAGATAATGGTTGTTCATCCATTGTCCATAGTGATGTTCGCCCCGAGGAATGATATTGCCAACATAACCACTTTTCACGGCATTATATCCGTTGTCAACCATAAATTGGTAGGCTGTATCGAGATGGCGTTCGTAGTTACGCACGGAGGCAGATGTTTCATGATGCATCATCAGCTTCACCCCTTTCTCTTTAGCATATGCGTTCAGCATCTTCACGTCGAAATCCGGATAGGGAGTGACGAAATCAAACACATAATCTTTTGATTTGCCGAACCAATCTTCCCAGCCTTCATTCCAGCCTTCTACCAATACCTGATCGAAACCATGTTGCGCTGCAAAGTCGATATAACGTTTTACTTTGTCATTGTTGGCAGCATGACGTCCGTTAGGGCTTGTCTTTGAATAATCCGTCTGTCCGAGTTTGACGGAATAAACATCATCTGTATATGCCCAACTGCTTTTTCCGGTAATCATCTCCCACCACACACCGATATACTTCACCGGTTTAATCCAAGAAACATCTTGATAAGCACATGGTTCGTTCAGATTCAAGGTCAGCTTGGAAGCAAGAATATCACGTGCATCATCGCTCACAATCACCGTACGCCACGGAGACTGACAGGGTGTCTGCATATAACCTTTATCTCCCATTGCATCCGGTGTCAGCCATGATTCGAAAATCAGTTTTTTGTCATCAAGATTGAGATGCATACAGGAATAATCCACCAAAGCAGCTTCGTGCAGGTTAATATACAGACCATCGGCTGTTTTCATTTGCAGAGATGTCTGTACGCCTGTTGGTGAAAAAGACGTTTGAGAAGCATTGTCGGTAATAGCTCCTTTCATCAGTCCACGGATTTCCGTTAGTCTGGATTCTGTGTAATCATATTCCTGGGTATCATAATCTCCTGGAATCCAGAAGGCAGTATGGTCACCCGTCATGGCAAACTGCGAATGTTCTTCCTTTATAACAAAATAATTCAGATTCTTCTGCTGCGGGAACTCATAGCGGAAACCTAATCCGTCATTGTAAAGCCGAAAACGGATGATCATATTCCGGTCCTGCGCCTTCTGATTCAGTGTGACTGCCATTTCATTATAATGATTGCGAATGGATTTCACTTCTCCCCACACCGGCTCCCAAGTTTCGTCGAAGGTGGAAGTTTCTGTATCGATGCACGCAAACCCATTCATCAGTCCCGGATCATTCTTCAACTCAAGTCCTAACTTTGATAGTTTAATCACTCCCTTTCCTTTATAAGAAAGTTCGTATACCGGTTCTCCCTGAGCATTGACCGAAAAATCCAGTTTTAATTGTCCGTCAGGAGAAGTGATACTTTCTGCCATTGCCGTTGCACCCATAGAAAAAGAGAGTAACAGACAGAGTACTGCCGTAGTTAATATTTTCATGTTCTTCATGATATAAATGAATTAGTTAATAATCATATGGCAAATGTAGTGAGGAATAGCAAGCGTCACTTCGGATTATAATTAAAATATAGCGTTTTTGAATATCTCAATACTGATAAACACCTGTCAATGAAACATATACCAAAGTACTCCAACAGAAAAAATATAGTGCTTACATGGAGCAAGAATCTACCGCTACTTTGTATATAACATATAGTATAGGGATATGTATATCATCTATTAATACTGTATTTTTGAAGGGATATAACCATCGTTCCACTCCAGTGCACAGATCTCATCACTCTTGTGAAGAGTTCTCACCACTAGAGTAAACAGGCCTGTTCACCCTAGTGGAACGATAAAGATGAAAGGTAGAAAAGATACAAATAGAAGCAGGATATCATAGAAAAGACAGCCGGATAAAACACTAACAACCGCCCAATGACAAGGAATACAATATAGTTCAAAATACAATATCCGCATGGGTTCGGATAGAATTATCCCAGAATTTACATCTTAATCTGAATACCAGAGACAAAAAAGTTCAAAGTATGCTATGATATTAGCATATAATTGATAAATTTGCAAGCAGAATATCTTACTTCATAACACATAATCTAATATTACTATTATGACACAGCACTTCAGATATACGACATTGTTACTTCTTACAACATTATCTACCGTTTATGTCTCCGCACAGTCTCTGCGAAAATTAATGGAAATGCCTCCGCGCATTATTGAATCGAAATGGGAGCAAACTCCGGAAGGAGGAACAGAATTAAACTATTACAACGGAGACCTGTGCAGTTACTACCTTTTCCGCGAAAATGACCGTTCATACAATTTGAACCCCGGAAAGAACACGGTATTCAGAATAGAGAAAGGCTCCAATGCCAGCAATTCTTTCAAGACTTCAAGCAGGTATATGTTCTTCCGCGGTCAATTCCCCAAAGACTTTCGGATCAGTACTCCTTATGCACTTCCTGTAAAGACCGGCGAAGAAACACAATGGCAGATCGCTCCTCAGGAATCTGCCAAAACTATGATATTCCAAATTCAGGAAGGAGACACCGTCTATGCAACCCGCAGAGGAGTCGCCTGTGCGACAGTGCTGCCACAGCAATTGTTGATATACCACCCCGACCATACCTTTGCCGCTTACCTTATGATGCGTCAAAACTTCATCCAGACAGGTGAAGAAGTCATGACCGGGCAACCTATTGGAATAGCCGGAGTACTCGGAGTATCCATCTCTTATTTTTTTCTTGATAACAATAAATTCGATGCAAACGGGTTCTTAGGCTATCCATATTCTCACTTCACTCCTGTATTCCGCACAGACAAGGGGGATGTAAAACTGGAGGAGAAAACAGCCTATAAATCCGCCACAGATGATGAACTGATCATGCTTGAAATGAGCAAACGTGAAAAAAAGAAATTTCAGAAACAGAAATACTCAAAATAAAGGGAAGCAATATGCGTATATTTTATCTTTTCCTCTGTTTCATCTGCCTTTGCGACCTGCTCCATGCGCAGACTGTAAGAATCGCTTATGAAGGCGACCCGCTTACGGACAAAGAACGCCGGAAGATTGAACAGACCCTCCAATATGAAGTCGAATTTTATGCACAATTCGGACTTCCCGATACGCTTAATCTTCAATTGACTGTATTCAACAAAAGGGAAGATGCGCTGGTCTATCTGAACAAATTCAATATACATCCTCCCAAAAGTACAAACGGAATGTATATATCCAGATTACAAAAGGCCATCATATTAAGCAGAGAAAAAGAATACCAACAAGGTCTGGGCGTGATCTATCACGAACTGAGCCATCACCTCACCTTGCAAATCACGGCAGGACGTCCTCCGATATGGTTCAACGAGGGACTTGCCGAATATTTTGAACATTGTAAAGTTAATAAAAAAGGACTTCAGCACACGTTTACCGATTACGAAAAAGGAAGAATCCGCACTATATATATGTTGGGGGACATTGATCTGCCTACCTTTATCAACAGTCGCCAAAAGGAATTTATGAAGCAGCAAAGAACCGACGAACAATACGCCTATATCCTCTCTCATGCACTCGTCACTTTCTGGATCGAGAAAGTTCCCCGGCAGATATTACGTGATTTTGTACTCTCCTTTCAAAACAAAGATGACTCATCCATTGTTTCCGAACGGATAGATAAGGTTTACACCGGAGGTTTCAAACAATTTGAAAAAGATTTTGAAGCCTTCTGCAAATAGTTTTATCTTTTTTCTATCTTTGCACCGGCTATGGGATTAGCCTTTAACCGCCCTTTGGAGCTGATGATCCCTACAATTTGAATGTATAACTCTTAAATTGTCAGCTTATGCTCAAGACTTTACTCTTTATCGGTATGGGAAGTTTTACCGGAGGCGTTCTGCGTTATCTCATCTCGCGTTACGTTCAGAATTTCCTGACACCTTCCTTCCCTTTGGGAACACTGCTGGTCAATATACTCGGTTGTTTCGCCATCGGCCTGTTTTACGGACTCTTCGAACGGGGAAATCTGATGAACCCCAATCTGAAAATGTTTCTCACCGTAGGATTCTGTGGAGGATTCACCACCTTTTCAACCTTCATGAATGAGAACTTTCAGTTAATCAAAGACGATAATTTCTTCTACCTCTCACTCTATGTAGGCCTCAGCTTGTTTGTAGGATTCATTATGCTGTACTTGGGATATTCACTTGTAAAACAATAAACATAACATATCTACATCATATGATCAAAAGAAATGCAGCCAAGCCCGTCCGTGTGGCTCCTCCCATGATGGAGGAACAGGAAGTCAGTACAAGCACCTTGCAAGAACTGCTCGAAAAAGAGGAAACCGTCTCAAATCTCATATTCAGCAAAGGAAGAGAAGAGGGAATCAGCAAGTCTTACAAGAGTTTCAAGAACTGCACTTTCCGGAATCAGACATTCAGCGAATGTAAATTCCGTTCTTCTCAGCTGGCAGATATACGGTTTGAGAACTGCGACCTGTCCAATATATCTTTTGCAGAAAGCTCCCTTTACCGGGTAGAGTTCATTGCCTGCAAATTACTAGGAACCAACCTTTCAGAGACGACCATGAATCATGTTTTATTGCATGACTGTAATGCCTCTTACATCAATCTGGCGATGAGCAAAATGAATCAGGTACGCTTCTCGCACTGCCATTTCCGGAACGGAAGTTTCAATGACTGCCGTTTCTCTTCCGTCGCCTTCGACAGTTGTGATTTGGTAGAAGCTGACTTTTCTCATGCTCCGCTCCGTGGAATCGACCTGCGTACTTCGCGCATCGGCGGAATAACACTTAATATCAGCGACCTGAAAGGAGCTGTCATTACTTCCTTGCAGGCCATGGACTTGCTTCCGCTGTTGGGAGTTATTATCGAAGACTAGAATTCTACCAATTTCATCCATCCGCATTCAAACAAAAAGCATCGTCACATTGTTATCTAATAAGACCGGACTAATGACATCTAGGGAGTATGATTCGAAAGAATACCTATTTATAGTGATTTCCCACTCTCTGTCAAGTCCGTACTTTTGCAAAAATATTATTCAAAACAATAGAAACGATGAAAATAGAAAAAATTGTAGCTCGAGAAATTCTCGATTCAAGAGGTAACCCCACAGTAGAAGTTGACGTAGTATTGGAATCAGGTATCATGGGACGTGCGTCTGTTCCGTCAGGTGCTTCCACAGGTGAACATGAAGCACTCGAACTTCGTGATGGTGACAAGCAACGTTACGGTGGCAAAGGCGTACAAAAGGCGGTGGACAATGTAAACAAGATCATTGCTCCGAAACTGATCGGTATGTCTTCTCTCAACCAAAGAGGAATCGACTACGCAATGTTGGCACTCGACGGTACTAAAACCAAGTCCAATCTAGGTGCTAACGCTATTCTTGGCGTATCTCTCGCTGTAGCCAAAGCAGCAGCCAGCTATCTTGATCTCCCTCTCTATCGCTATATCGGCGGAACAAATACATACGTAATGCCTGTACCGATGATGAATATCATCAATGGCGGTTCACACAGTGACGCTCCTATCGCATTCCAGGAATTCATGATTCGTCCGGTAGGTGCACCCTCATTCAGAGAAGGTTTGAGAATGGGCGCCGAAGTATTCCACGCTTTGAAGAAAGTACTGAAAGATCGTGGCCTCAGCACTGCCGTAGGCGACGAAGGTGGTTTCGCTCCTAACCTCGAAGGTACGGAAGATGCTCTGAACTCTATCATCGCAGCCATCAAAGCTGCCGGATACGAACCGGGTAAAGACGTAATGATCGGTATGGACTGCGCTTCTTCCGAATTCTACCATGACGGTATCTACGACTATACCAAGTTTGAAGGTGCCAAAGGCAAGAAACGTACCGCCGAAGAACAGATCGACTACCTGGAAGAACTGATCAACAAATTCCCAATCGACTCCATCGAAGACGGTATGAGCGAAAACGACTGGGAAGGCTGGAAGAAACTGACTGAACGTATCGGCGACCGCTGCCAGTTGGTAGGTGATGACCTGTTCGTTACGAACGTTGACTTCCTCGCAATGGGTATCGAGAAGGGATGTGCAAACTCTATCCTGATCAAAGTAAACCAAATCGGTTCGCTGACCGAAACTCTGAACGCTATCGAAATGGCTCACCGTCATGGCTATACGACTGTCACTTCCCACCGCTCCGGCGAAACGGAAGACGCAACGATTGCAGACATCGCAGTAGCTACGAATAGCGGACAGATCAAGACCGGTTCATTAAGCCGTTCGGACCGTATGGCTAAATATAACCAACTGCTCCGCATCGAAGAAGAACTCGGTGACTTGGCTGTATACGGATATAAGAGAATCAAATAATCTTTATTCTCTTTTCAGATACCTTTCCCCCGGGCAATGTGTTGTCCGGGGATTTTTTTATATATTTGATGACTTACAAACGACCTGAAGCATTTTGCTACGTATCATATAGTAAACAGGAATAAATAATGATGAATCAGGAAAAAATACAGGAACTGGTCAGCCGAAGTCAGCAGGACGACAAAAGGGCCTTCGCCCTACTGGTTTCGGAATTCCAGCCACTGGTGTTCCGACTAGCTTTCCGTTTACTTTGTGATGAAGAGGAAGCCAGAGACATAACACAAGAAACATTTGTAAAAGTATGGTTATCCCTGAAAACGTACAATCAGAAAAACCGCCTGTCAACCTGGCTTTACAAAATCACCTGTAACACCTGTTACGACCGTTTGCGTTCGTTACGCCATTCTCCGCTGGATAATGAATCCGCCTTTTCCGATTCGGTAAATATTCCTTCTGACGATCATATTGAGATATCTCTTTCCAACAAGCAGTTGAAAGAACTGATATTGCGATATACCAACGAACTGTCTCCCCAGCAGAAAGTCGTTTTCACGCTTCGGGATGTCGAAGAGTTGGAGGTAGCAGAAGTACAGATTATCACAGGATTATCGCCCGAAAAGATAAAAAGTACCTTGTACCTTGCCAGAAAGAACATACGTAATAAAATGAATCAAATAGATCCCGACTTATGAAACAAGAAGATAAACAGTATGAAAAATGGCTGACCGAAATCAAAAGTAACCAGCCGATATTGGAAAATCCGGAGAAACTGACCGCTACCATCCTCAACAGAATATCCGGGATCTCACCGGAAAGGAAACGGAGAAAGTTTCTCATAGGAGCATGGGCATCCGGCATTGCCGCCTCATTATTACTCCTGCTATTCATCAATGACACTTGCTTCACTTCTGTCCCTCACCGGACAGAAATGCAAAATGAATATGATAACTGGTCAAACAGCATTCCATTACCTGACAACTGGGAAGAAATGCGACTGCTGGAAAAGAATACTTATCTATCCTCTCAATATATACAACACCGGAAATCCCGGAAGATGCAAATCTTACAAGTCATCAAAGAAAAACGATTAAAATAGACAGAATATGAAAACCAACTATTTCTTAATAACCATGCTACTGTTACTTAGCATGACTTCTTGCAGCACCTATTATCGGACGACTTCACGAGTTGAAAGGGACGGAAGTATGTACAGGGAAATCTATGCACAAGGCGATTCCGCTTTCATTGCAGGAGATAAGACACATAATCCTTTTCTGTTTCAACCGGATGCCAACTGGCAATTAGTAAATCTGGACTCTACAACTAAATTCAACTTTTGGGGCGAAGAAGAAAAGCTGAATGTAAAGGCCTGCCAAAAACTCTCCGGAGTAGATGGGGAATACTTCACTGTTGCCAAAGGTAAAGAGCATCTGAGTGCTATGGCTATACCTATGGAACGGGTAAAGAAGAGTTTCAGATGGTTTTACACCTATTATATATATACGGCCACTTACAAAGAACTTCAGGATAAAGGCCCTGTACCTCTTGACAATTATCTGAATAAGGAAGAGCAAATGATTTGGCTTCAGGGAAACGATGATGCCTTCAGAGGTATGAACGGCATCGAAATGAATGATAAACTGGATAAACTCGAAGCTAAATTCGGAGAATGGTATAACCGCAGCATCTATGAAATCAACTGGGAAGTCATCCACCACTTCGCTTCTTTACAAGGAGATACTGCTTGCCTGCAGTGTCTGAAGGAATTGAAAGATTCTGTTTACAAGAAACATTCGTCAGAAAAAGGTGACAGTATGGGAGACGCTGATATCGAGGAAGTCTGTAACATGTTTGATAAAGCTTGCAGTACAAAATACTTTTCGGACCTTTATAAAACAAATAAAGAAATGATGGATGCCCTGTGCGAAGAGAAAATCAACATCGCCGAAGTTTTCTATTATGCTATACAATTTGAGTTGACAATGCCCGGTAGGCTGCTCACCTCTAACGCCAAAGTTCTGAAAGATGATGTAGTCATCTGGAAAATAGACGGCTTCCGGCTTCTCGCTGGTGATTACGTACTTACCGCAGAGTCACGGATTATTAATTACTGGGCATTCGGGATTACTTTATTCATTATGCTCTTTGTCTTAGGAGTTTTCATCAAATTATACAGGAAGAGATCATAAGAGTAGTAACAGAAAAAGCATCCAAGTAAAATACTTGAATGCTTTTTCTTTCTGAGCCTCTTGTCGGATTCGAACCAACGACCCCGAGATTACAAATCACGTGCTCTGGCCAACTGAGCTAAAGAGGCGGGTGGGTAAGCTTACTATATCGCGCCGCTACAACCAACTACCTTTGCTGCGATCAAGCCCTGGAGGATTCGAAGGGAGCTGGCCGTATAGGACTTACCCGTTTTGCGGTTGCAAAGGTAGGTATTTTTATGGATTCTGCAATAGCTGTAGGCAACTTTTTTGCATAAAAGAAAGTAATACTCTACATTTCAAGCAATTAAAAATCAAAAAAAATATTCGAGTGCCAACTTTTACTGCTTTATTAACTTTAACAACCATATTCCCTTTACCAACCGATATTATTTGTACCTTTGTGCGCAATTTATTAACGAAGATGACAGAGAACAGAAGCTATTTACAGAAATATGCCATGCACTTTGGCACGTATATGGGAATCTATTGGATATTGAAGTTCATTTTATTTCCGTTGGGATTCCACATCCCTTTCCTTTCACTATTATTTGTAATCCTGACGTTGGCAGTGCCGTTCATTGGCTATCACTACGTGAAGATGTATCGTGACAAAATATGTGGAGGAAGTATCCAATTCTCTCATGCGGTTCTCTTTACCATATTCATGTATATGTTTGCTTCCCTGCTGGTAGCCGTTGCACACTACGCCTATTTCCAGTTCATTGACCACGGCTTTATCATCAACTCCTATATCCAGCTATGGGACGAACTGATGACTAAAACACCTGCCTTGATGGAAAATCAAGAGATAATAAAAGAAACGATAGATACTGCCCGTTCACTTACTTCCATCAATATCACCATGCAACTCCTGTCATGGGATGTATTCTGGGGAAGTTTACTGGCCATTCCTACCGGATTGATGGTAATGAAGAAAGCACGACCGGAAAACAATACCCCGGCCCAATCATAATTCGTAATTCATAATTATTAAAAATGAATATATCAGTTGTTGTCCCATTATTCAATGAAGAAGAGTCACTGCCCGAACTCTACGCTTGGATAGAACGGGTAATGAAAGCCAACGGATTCTCATTCGAAGTGATTTTCGTTAACGACGGAAGTACAGACCGTTCATGGGAGGTAATAGAAAAACTCAAAGCCCAATCGGACTGCGTAAAAGGCATCAAGTTCCGCCGCAATTACGGTAAATCGCCAGCACTCTACTGCGGATTTGCAGAAGCACAAGGAGATGTGGTGATCACAATGGATGCCGACTTACAGGACAGCCCGGACGAAATACCGGAATTATACCGGATGATTACGGAAGACGGATATGATCTTGTGTCCGGATGGAAGCAAAAAAGATATGATCCGCTATCAAAGACACTGCCGACAAAGTTATTCAATGCTACCGCACGCAAAGTATCAGGTATTCCAAACCTGCACGACTTCAACTGCGGTCTGAAAGCCTATCGCAAAGATGTCGTGAAAAACATCGAAGTATATGGCGAAATGCATCGCTATATCCCCTACCTTGCAAAGAATGCCGGATTCCAGAAGATAGGTGAAAAGGTGGTACACCACCAGGCACGTAAATATGGCTCTACCAAATTCGGATTCAACCGTTTCTTCAACGGATATCTGGATTTGATTTCTCTTTGGTTCCTGTCTAAATTCGGAGTGAAGCCGATGCATTTCTTCGGATTATTAGGATCGCTTATGTTCTTTATCGGAATGATCTCCGTTATCATGGTAGGTGTCAGCAAACTGCATGCAATGTACAACGGTCTCCCCTACCGGCTTGTAACCGATTCTCCTTATTTCTATCTATCGCTCACAGCGATGATTATCGGTACACAGTTATTCCTTGCCGGATTCCTGGGAGAACTGATCTCACGTAATGCCCCCGAACGGAACAATTATCAGATAGAAAAGAAAATTTAATTCACGCCCAATAACCGATTATGAAGAATTTAATTCGTATCTTTTTAATAGTAGTAATTGTTGGTGCAGGTATAAGCATCGGCAGTTCGTGTTCGGACGAAAATGATTGTTCGCTAGCGGGACGCCCCATGATGTACTGCACATTGTACACAATTGATGAGATAACCGATCTCAGAGTAAACGACACACTGGACTCATTGACTATTACAGCACCGGGCACAGACTCGATCATTCTCAACAACCAGAAAAAAGTACATACGCTGATGTTACCGTTACGCTATACCAGCGATACTACTGTTTTTATTTTCCGCTACGATCCGGACCGCAAACCGAATGACATCGATACATTAATCATTGTACAACAAAACACTCCGTATTTCCAGTCAATGGAATGTGGGTATATGATGAAACAAAACATTCTCAGTGCGAGATACGGCAATCCGAGAAAAACCGCAGATCAGGAAAAAATAGACTCACTTCATATACTAAACAAAGAAGCCAATACAAATGAAATTCAGAATTTGGAAATATTCTATAGATATCGCGACCGCACGCCTCCTACGATTGAGTAGTGTGCTGCTCCTCTTTTGTATTGGATTACCGTCAATTGCACAACAGCAACAACAACGACCGGGTCCTGTACAGAAAAGAGACCAGAAGAAGAAAGAGGTTGTAGTCGATACTATCCCGTTTTATAATGGGACGTATGTCGGTGTGGACATATATGGCATCGGAAGTAAAATGCTAGGTGGCGACTTCATGAGCTCCGAAGTCAGCATAGGCGTCAACCTTAAAAACAAGTTCATCCCGACTATCGAGTTTGGTATGGGAGGAACAGATACATGGAATGAAACGGGAATACACTACAAAAGTAAGACCGCCCCATTCTTCCGGATTGGTGTAGACTATAACACGATGGCAAAGAAAAAGGAGAAAAACAGCTATCTATATGTAGGTCTCCGCTATGCGTTCAGTTCATTCAAATATGATGTGTCAACCCTGCCGGTTGACGACCCTATTTGGGGAGGAAGCATCGGAAATCCGAGTCTGGAAGACGACTATTGGGGAGGAAGCGTTCCTTTCAGTCATTTAGGAATGAAAGGGTCTATGCAGTGGTTTGAATTAGTGGTAGGTGTCAAAGTACGTATTTATAAGAATTTCAATATGGGCTGGTCTGTACGCATGAAATATAAGACAAATGCTTCGACCAATGAATACGCCAACCCTTGGTATGTGCCCGGCTACGGAAAATTTAAATCAAATAACATGGGAATTACCTATTCCCTTATTTACAAATTACCTCTTTAAAGAATAATGACAGGACTAGAGATTTGGCTGCTTGCAATAGGCTTAGCGATGGATTGTTTCGCTGTTTCAATTGCAAGCGGTATTATTTTGAAACGTATTCAATGGAGACCGATGCTGGTCATGGCTTTGGCGTTCGGACTTTTTCAGGCTCTGATGCCATTCATTGGATGGATGTTTGCAAAGACTTTCAGCCACCTGATAGAAAGCGTAGACCACTGGATCGCTTTCGCTATCCTTGCCTTCCTGGGCGGACGTATGATTCTTGAATCTTTTAAAAACGAGGACTGCCGTCAGACATTTAACCCCGCAAGCCCGAAAGTCGTATTCACAATGGCGATAGCGACAAGTATCGATGCACTGGCAATAGGCATCTCCTTTGCCCTGCTCGGAATCAACAACTATACCGAAATCCTCTCTCCTATCCTTATCATCGGATTCGTATCATTCGTCATGTCACTCATTGGTCTTTACTTCGGTATCAAATGTGGTTGTGGATGTGCACGGAAATTAAAGGCGGAATTATGGGGCGGCATCATTCTGGTCGCTATCGGATTAAAAATATTGATAGAACATCTATTCTTACAATAACAAGCATTGGTTCCTCTAATAAAAAAACAGAAAAACGTATGAAAACAAAAAAGAGTTTCCTTTGGCTGGCCTTCCTCATCTTGGCAACAATCTGGATATTAGCCAGACGTAACCAAAAAGCTGAGTTTAATACCGCCAGTGGTTTTGTGTTTGGCACAGTATACAAGATTGCGTATCAACATGACGCTGATCTGAAACCGGAGATTGAAGCGGAATTAAAACGTTTCGACCAGTCTCTCTCACCGTTCAATGACAGTTCGGTCATTAGTCGCGTCAATCGCAATGAAGAGCTAGTGACGGACAGCTTTTTTCAGACTTGCTTTAATCGTTCCATGGAAATCTCCCGCGAAACGAAAGGAGCTTTTGACATAACGATAGCTCCTCTTGCCAATGCCTGGGGATTTGGCTTTAAAAAAGGCGCCTTCCCAGATTCATTGATGATAGACAGCCTGCTACAGATTACCGGTTACGAAAAAGTGAAGCTGGAGAACGGAAAGGTAGTCAAGCAAGATCCGCGTATAATGTTAAGTTGCAGTGCGGTTGCAAAAGGCTATTCGGTAGATGTAATAGCCCGTCTGCTCGACCGGAAAGGAATCAAAAACTATATGGTAGATATAGGTGGTGAAGTAGTAGTAAAAGGTAAAAATGCGACAGGAGATCTGTGGCGTATCGGAATTAACAAGCCGTACGACGACTCATTAGCTGTTAAGCAAGATATACAAGTAGTACTCAACCTGACAGATTTAGGTATGGCTACTTCGGGAAACTACCGCAACTATTATTATAAGGATGGCAAAAAGTATGCTCATACCATCGACCCCAGAACAGGTTATCCAGTACAGCACAGTATCCTGTCTTCTACTGTGATTGCCGAAGACTGTATGACGGCTGATGCTTTGGCTACCTCTTTTATGGTAATGGGACTGGAAGAAGCTGAAAAGTTCTGTAAAGCAAATCCTATGATCGATGCCTACTTTATATATAGCGGCGAGAATGGAGAGTTTAAAACTTACTATACGGATGGCATGAAACGATATATGCCTGATGCCAAATAGAAAAATGCTTTGCAAATAAGCATATAAACGGAGGCTCCATTTCATACGAATAGAGCCTCCGTTTATATAAAACAGCACCTCTGTTGAAGCCAAACGAAGCCTCTGTTTCAGAGTGGCTGAAACAGTTATTTCATAAACACAAAATAAACAGCTGCAATCAGACAAACAAATGCTGCCAGATGGTTCCAGTGCAAAGTTTCTCCCTTAAAGAAAACGGTGGTAAAAACAGTAAATATGATCAAAGTAATCACTTCTTGAATTACTTTCAACTGCATCAACGAGAATGGACCGCCATTCCCGACAAAGCCGATACGATTCGCCGGTATTTGACAAGAATATTCACTTAACTAAATAGACTTGCCCAAGTGAAATTTTATACCTATATTTGCTTCATAATCAATATATTACATTATGATAAAAATTATAGGATACGCACGAGTTTCTACTACAAAACAAGACTTATCTCGACAAAAGCTAAAGATTAAGGAGTTCTGTGAGAACAACAATTATGAGTTAATTGAAATTATTGAGGACTTTGGAATATCTGGTGTGGTTGCAGACAGAAAAGGTTATATCGAATTACAAAGTAAAACCTACAAAGATGCAGACATGATAGTAATTTCTGAGTTATCACGTTTGAGCAGGCAAGAAGATGTAACAGAGACAGTTTACAATATTCAACAGATTATTAATAAAGGATTATCTGTAATACTCTTAGATAGTCCCAGTAAAATTTATGAAGCTAATAAACTTTTAGACATTACAGAAATACTTATCCTCACTATCAAAGCATGGGCAGCAGCACAAGAAAGATTGGATATTAAAAAGAAGAACCAAGATGGGAAGCAAGCTCTCTTCCAAGCTTATCCTTATGCAGTTGTAGACCAAAAAATACCTTATGGATATAAAGCAGTTCCTAACCCCAATGGGAAACGTCCTAAATATATTTTAGAAGAAGTACCAGAAGAAGTAGAGAATATAAAAAGACTCTTCGCTTTAGTAAACTCTGGTAAGACACTGGGAGCAGTAGCCAGATATTTCAATGAAAGGAATATTACTTTTAGAGGATATTACAGCACTGTTGCCATTCTAAGCAACTATATCCATAGTGATATTTATAGAGGAATCAGAAGAAGAACACAAAGATTAGGTAGAGAAGAACCTTATACCATCGAGGTTAGAATAAAACCTATTATCAGTGAAGAGGATTTTATGAAAGCACAAGAGCTGATTAAAAACAACTATAAAAATACTCCAACTGGAAAAGTCAATCATAATCCATTAAAAGGAATCATCAGATGTAGATGTGGGAGAGCCATGACTGTAAAAGACAAAAAGCCAGCAGCAGGAATTTCAAAACTAACATATAGATGTAGCTGTGTTGATAGGAAATCTCATCCAGACTTCTGTAAATATAATATTGATGAAGTTTCTTACGACCTTACGAATGAAATATTATATAGTCTTTTCAAATCTATGCACACAGCAGAATATATCAACTTCTTTAGGAACCAAACAGACAATAGAGTTACAGAGCTACAAGAGGAAATAGCTGGAATTGAGAAACGTTTGTCTGCCCTATATCTTGATAAAGAGAACTTATCTAATGAAAGCCAAGATAATGCCAATAAGTTTCTACTAACCACCAACCCTACCCTTTTAAACATTATCCAAGAGAAACAGAACCAGTTAGATGAGAAGATAAAATCTATTGATAAAGAAATTATAAGATATAAAAAGTCACAGAGTAAAAAGATGGCAGACATCGAAAGGATTAAAGATAATAATGGTAAAGAGAAGCTTCAAAACCTTAGCATCGAAGAACAAGGAGAACTATATCATAAATATTTGGAGAGAGTGAATTATATTCCTGTCACTACCATGCAGGGATATTATATTGTACAGTTCCTTAATGGAATTAAATTCTATATAGCTATTACGAAAGTCAGAAGCATTGCAATGGCTTCTCTCCTATTAGACAACTGGACGATTGATGAAAAAGGAATTATAACAGCTAACTATGATACTTTAAAGTCCAGTGATATGAAGAACTTTAGCATAGAAATGATTAGGAAAACAAAGACTATGACTTTACAAGAATATCTTAAATCAGACCTTGCAAAAGAAAGAGCCTTGCATCTTGACCTTAGTTATAGAGAAAGATACTTAGAACAACTTCATAAAGCTGGATTGGATGGTAGGCTCAGACCATTTAAAAAGGAATAACTTCATCCTTTTTAATTATCTTTGCTTCCAAACCATATAAGCAAAGATATGAGACCAATTGAAAGACTTGAAGAAACTTATTTCCCTAAAGGCATAAAGTTACTTGAATACATGGAGGAAGTAGCAGTACTTTATGTACCAGATTATGATATAGACCATGAAACAGGAGAACAATATATTTATGGCACAACCGCCTTACCCTTATTCATAAGAAGATACAATCAGAATAAGCTATATGGTAACTTCACATACGAAGATTATATAGCCAATGAGGACATACAGAATACACTAAAAGGTTTAGGAATTGATATAGATAAGTTCTGGTTTCTACTTCTGTTCATCTTTGACTATACTTGTGGAACGTGCTTGGATGGAATGAAAGCTACAGGCATTGGAATAGAACAGCTCACCAAATTCGCCAAAGCCATAGCTGACAACCATAAGGAGATTAACCAATTTGGAGTGAGTTTTAAGAAACCTATCACTATCTCTGTAAAAGTAGAGGGCAAGCATCAGATAGTAATTGACAATGCCAATGCAATAGGCTATTTGGCTACTACCATCATCAATAACCTAAAGGAGATAGAGGAACATCCTTGGATGCAGAGCCAACAAGTCAGCATAAGCACCCATGCAGAAGAAAAGGAATCCATTCAGATATACCTATTTTATAAAATGTTTAACGACTTCTTCAATCTATCTCCATATAATAAGCAGTTTAATGTCAGACAAAAGAAAGGAAGCACCATATCACTTAGTAAGACATTGCTCATATCAAGGCTTATCTATTTCACCAAGTTATCCAAACATAATAAATTCTCAGAAGATGAAGATGTTTTAAAAGGCTACATCAAGCAATATAAAGACAAGAAAATTGATACTGTGAACAGCATATATTGCTAATAAACTTCTGATAATTAGCACAGTCCTGCTTCATACCATTAAGAGGGTACATGAAAGCAGGACTTTTTTTCTCTCTTTTAATCCTGCCATTATATCCCATCTTTGCAGCGTCAAAAACGATAGCGGACGAGCTGACAATTAAGAGGGGAAGTAAAGCCACTCATTAATTTCTCTCTTTTAATCAGCCCAGAAGCAGGTAGTTTTGCAATATCAAAATTAACAAAAGCTGGAGCGCACCAGTCTAAAAACTGCAAAGAAAATATGATGACTATTTATTTTTATGGCAGCAATCGTGAAATCGTAGCAGAGAATGTAAAGAAGTGCTATTCTATGATTGAGAAATATGGCTTCAATGCAGCAATGGGTAAGATTAAGTTAGTTGGCAGCGAGGATTTAACAGGAGAGAAATTATTAAAAGTTTCCATTGTACCTAAGTCCAATGCCAAACCTCTTTCAATAGACAACTGGATGCTGAATACAGAAGAGGTTACAAATGCTACTGAAAGAGTAGCAGCTAAAGCTCCTGTAGATGGACAACACAGAATGATAGCCATGTTCATACTGGAGGTAGAAGGTTTTCTTGATTTTAATGAGGAAGAAATGACTGAAACCATTAAGAAGCCAGAGAATATGAGTTTAGCATTATTTACAGCTTCTATCAACAATGGCAGACCTTGGAATTATAAAGACTTTAGCAAATCAAAGTTCCAAACAGGAAACGAGAGAATTGATTATATTGAAGCACAAATTCAAGAAACAGGATTGAAGTCTGACGTAATCTATAGTTTTTATACATTAGGACAAGCAGAAATTAAAGCCAATGTCGCCAAAGACCTTAAAATGGGCATAAACAGACTACCTAAATCTTTAAAGTTGAATGCAACCACCCAAGAGTTAGGTGATAAAGTTCTAAAGGCTTTCAAGAGCAGTAAAATCTCTGAATCCACATATAACAATGGAAGATTAGCTAAAGGATTTAAGTTGTTCTACAATGAATACAAACCAGAGATTAACCGAATCCAACAGTTAGTTGCCATGATTGACAAAGATGTGTGGTTTAGTAATCAGAAACCAGACGGTAGTGCTGAAGCCAAACAATATTATAAGAATTTTGAGAAATGGTTCCAATATATGAATGAGAATAGCAACAAGCCTGTAGAAACCGCATAACCAATTAACAATAAAGTCCATGTGACAGGTGGACTTACTCTCCCCAAGTTCTTAGACATTCTGAATAGCATCAAGTCTGATTACTAAATGTGTGGTCTTATCATTAGTTCCTCATTCATGGAATTACTATCTTTACAGTACCACAAACAGATAATCCCACCACACAGATTGACGGACTACAAACTATTCAGAATATCTAAAATGGAAGAATTTACTTATGAACAGATAAGGGTTAAGGCTCTTAAACAGGGAGTAAAAGATAACAAGGTTCACATTGGATTGTGGGCTAATCTTAATAACTATCTAAAGACAAGGAGAAAAAAGAATGGAAAGGTTACTACTTATTATATCGCATTACAGAAGTTGGCTTACTGACAAGATAAAAATTGAAACTGAGAGATTCATATTGTCAAATTTGGGAGGTGTGCTTATTCACTTTTTACTGCGTGTCTAAACACCCCCTCTCTACACTCCTATGCTACATTCCAATAAGACCTATGCAATGTCCTTGCGGACACCGCACAGGTAATCTGTAAGCTGGGAGTGACTAAAATCAATGATATGTGGATTTATAACAATCATTTCTATAACAAGCTGAGCGAACTTAGGAAGTCAAACAAATTAAGTTCCTCTAAAATGAGATTCTTATTAAAGACCAACCAAATCATTTTAATTAAACATATTGAGCGATTGCCTTATGAGTTACGAGCAGCTACCTTTCAAGGAATATACAGTAATGAGCAACAATCTGATTCAGAAGTTAGGTTGTGCTGATGTTTACAGGACATACGTGTTACTATTGACAGCAGACAAATATATGCTGACCACTGACACCACGATAGACCAGCTTACATCATTCGTTGGAGAGAAACCTGCCAACTATAAAGGTGGTAAGAGTTCCAAATCATTCAATGACAAGTTAAGAGCCACAGGGGAAGTCAGCATACAGAATAAGGACAGTGGCAGGAATGACAGGACTTGGACAGATTATATATTCTTTCCTGTCAGCTTTGGACATTACAGAAGAATCAGCAGAGAGTTCTATGATTCATATAACAGTACACTGGATTTAAAGCTCAGAGGATTTATACTCAAACTATTCAGTGCAGCAGAGCCACACAGTCATACAATTACCTTATCTGTAAGAAAACTGAAAGAACTAATCCACATGGGACATGGTACTATTTCTAACTACATAGAACAACTAAGGGATATGGACTTGTTAGATGAAGTTGGAGATTCAATCATATTAAAAGCTAAAGGTTTGCTTATAGACCTACCCAAAGATAAATATGTGGAGGAAGTGAAAGCTGACTTTGAACACATGATAGCATTTAACGAGAGCAGAGGAAACCCCATTTCAAGGGAGTGCATGATTTATAAGAAGTACAAGGAGAATAATTTTGAGGAAGTTAAGGATATGCACGCTCTTATGAAATCATTATCAAATGGGTTGGTAGGCAGGAAGCAGGAGGTAAAAGACAAGGAAGAACTGCCAGATTTAATCTTATAAAGATATGGCAATAAAAGCTCCAGACTACTAAAAAGATTTAGAGTTCTTTCTTTTAAAGGCATATTAGTTATATATTTGCAATATAACCTTATATATCAATTCAATGGCACAAATTCATCCTGACTTCTATACAATCCAGCATCTCCACCAACCAGCAACAGAAGGAGAACTAATCCTATTAGACTTTTTACAAAAGAATCTAAATATGGAGTTTGAGATATATTACCATCCTTTCATAAATGGTGACAGACCCAATATTGTTATTCTTAAAAAGGGATGTGGAGCTATAATCATATCTGTAAATGATTGGGATTTAACTGACTATGCTATTAATGATGATTTGGATTGGTGGAATAATTCAACTTCAACAAAGGTTCAATCACCTTTCTCTCAAATAAATTACTATAAAGAGAATCTTGTCTCATTACACATAAGTACTTTCTTAGAGAAGAAAATGAATAAGTGGTACTATTCAAATATTATATATACACTTGTTTACTTCCATAAGATGTCCCAAGATAATATTGAGAAGTTTATACATGAGAATATATCCAAGGAAGATAATAAGACCAAATTTTTAAAAGACATAAAATATATACAATATTGGGGATATGATTCTCTTACACTGCAAAACTTAGAAGAATATTTCAGCAAGATAAGAATAGAACAACCTTCTTTCTTATTTGATGAAGATATTTACAATAATTTCAAACGCTACCTCAAGCCACCTTTTCATCAATTAGAAGAAGGGATTGATATTAAGTACACTAAAGCACAAGCAGAACTTATTAGAAGTGAAAGCAGACCCAGACGTAAAATAAAAGGGATTGCAGGAAGTGGTAAAACTCTTGTCCTTGCAAAGAGAGCTGTCAATGCATATCTAAGAACTAATAGTGAAATATTAATTCTAACATTTAATCTATCCCTTAAGAATTACATTCGCGACAAAATCAATGACGTAAGAGAGAGTTATCCTTGGGAGAAATTCTATATCACCAACTATCATCAGTTTATTAAATCAGAAGCAAACAACTATAACCTACCCATAAAAGGATTAAAATCTTATACAGATATTAATTTCTTTGAGCCTGTAAAGAACCACATTAAGAAGTACAAAGCTATATTCATAGATGAGGTACAAGACTACCAAACTGAATGGCTGGAAATAATTACCAAATATTTCTTATACGAGGATAGTGAATTTGTTGTGTTTGGAGATGAGAAGCAAAATATTTACAGAAGACCGTTAGATGAGAACAAAGAACCAATAATTAAAACAATCGCAGGAAACTGGAACAAGTCTCTCAACGCTTCCAAAAGATTCACAAGTGAAATAGGGAAGTTAGCGATGAAGTTCCAGCACCATTTCTTAGAGAATAAATACACCATTGACAATATGGTTGTGTTAGATAACCCTATGCTTGATTTTGAACAAAGGAATATTAAATATGCCAATATTGGAGCGAAAGCCAGCACAGAAAGGATATTCAATATCTATAAAGGGACTTGTAAGAAATATTGCCTTAACCCAGCAGACATTACTATTCTATCTGGTACTGCTGATATTTTAAGAGAAATAGAATACTCTATAAGGACTCAATTAAAAGAGAATACAACCACTACATTTGAAACTAAAGAAGAATATGATAAAAGCGAATTAGAGACCAAATCTAAAAACAACTTTGAAGAGAGGATAAATACAATCAGACGATACAGAAGAAATCACTTCTCAATAAAAACAGGAACTGTAAAGCTATCTTCTATACACAGCTTTAAGGGCTGGGAATCACACACAGTCTTTTTAATCATTGAGCCACATAAAAGTGATTCTATACAAGATTTTGAATCTGTTGAGCTTATATATACTGCGATAACAAGGGCACAAGTCAATCTGTTCATTCTCAACATGGGTAATGAAAAGTACGATTCATTCTTTAATGATAATATCCAAAATTAATCTAACAGAACCACAAGCGAGACACCCCTACCCACATAAACACCCCCTTATAGCTCTTAAATAAAAAAGAATGCTTTAACAATGCAGTCTGACTGCTGACAGAAATAAGCATTCTTTTTAATCTGAGAGGGGGCACGATGTACTATTGCCACAGCCTACCAATAATTTACTAATGCTCCTCATTCCCTTTGAAAGAATCTTTAGGGAAAGACATAGAACAGCCTAAGATGCAAGCGAAGAAATTCACTTGTGTTTTAGGTTTGTTCTTGTTAAATCCATTCAATCAATAACCATTTAATTCAATTTCATTATGAGAGATTTAGTAATTATGCCAGCTATGGCACAGCGTAGAGAATCATTAAACATGGGTGAGTTTGCAGAAGAAGCAATTATTGTGGAAGAAGTTGCAGCACCCAAAAGAGTAAACCATTTCATTGAAGCCAACACGCAAGAAGTAACCTTGCAGCACTTACAACAAGACTGCATCATTCCAAGTTTTGCATCAATGGAAGAAACCATTAGTCACCAATCCTTTATAGGTGCAGTAGTGGATGCAGCTAAGGATTACTTTCATGGAGAACAGTTTGATATGCCAGAGATTAGAATCTCACACCCTATCAATGGAAGAATACCAAGTGCATTAGGTAAGAAGGCTTCTGAACTGACAGATGAAGAGAAGACTCTGTTCTATCAGAGAATGTGTTTCTGCTTTGAAATTCCATCCATTGTACATGATGAATACGGTAATCGTTTAGCGTTATCCATTGGTGGAGTGAGAGCATATAACGAGATTAACCTGTACAGTAAGAAATCTGTGGAGAGATTTAAAATCTTCATAGGATTTAGGAATAGAGTTTGCAGTAATCTTATGCTCACTACTGACGGTTTACAGGATAAGATAGAAGTCCTAAGCGTACAGGAACTATATGCAGCAGCATTGAATCTGTTCCATGCTTACAATCCATCCAAAGACCTGCACCTGTTAAGAACACTTGGACAAATGTCAATCTCCACAAGCGAGTTTTGTCAGATAATAGGCAGAATGAGATTATATCAAGCTCTTACACCCAACCAACAGAAACGCTTACCTCGTCTATTGTTGGGAGATAGTCAGATTAATGCAGCTTGCAGAGCATTCGTTTCTGATGTGAACTTCAAGAGTACAGGAGACAGCATTACAGGTTGGCAGCTCTTAAACCTGCTCAATGGTTCTGTGAAGTCAAGTTACATAGATAACTTTTTGGAGAGGAATCTTAATTGCACAGAGTTCGTACAAGGCATTCAACGTGCCAAATTAGGAGATAGTGAATACGCTTGGTTCTTGGGCTGAGTGGATTGTTGATTGACAGAGGAAAGGGCAGCTATTCAGTTAGTTGTCCTTTCTTCATTTTATCAATCATCAAATATTACAATCATGAATAAATCTAAAATTGAAAATGCTATCAACCATATCAACTCTTTACAAGAAAGACTATGCTACTGTGAGAACAACCTTCAATACATCAAACGCTTGCAAGCACTTAAATATTGGCTGCACAAGTTTGATTCATTTTTAGATAGGAACAGCAAACAGCATGGTAAATATGCAGCAGTTTATGAAAGTTACTTCCATACTTGTTGCGGGTTCTCATTCTACGACAGAGTTTGTAACTCAATTCTTGTTTATGAATATGGTGACAGACCATTTTAAAGAATTAATGTAAAAAGAAAGAACATTATTTTAAGTGTTCTTTCTGGCATTGTTCTATTAGTCCTTGCAAATATTCATCACTTACAGAACAAAGTAAGGTCTTAGCGGTTGAAGATTTCTTAAAATCTATATTATATCGTTTTATCTCGTTTTTATAGATTTCTTTAATTGCTACCAATGTTGAATTTAAATTAACAATAGATAAACTTAATATAGGTTCAAACAACTCCTCGCTCTTGTCCAAGTCACAGTTACTTATACTTAAGCCATGTACAAACACTGATAAATAACTTGCATAAGTTGAGAAAGAGGGATTTGAATCGACCATTTTATATAAAGAGTTCCAAGTAAATTGATTTTTCTCTTTGGGGTTAAGAAGAGGTTTTAAACTCTTATATTTCCAATTTGCATTCTCAATAATCTGATTAACAATTTTATTATTATTATAGAGTGGGCTTCTTTTTAATTCTTTAATTATGAATTCCTTTGCAATCATATCAGATTTATTAGTATCTCTTACTTGGGTTACTAATGCTATAAACTCATCTTCTTTAATTCGTCCATTATTAACTATTTGATTATAATCTGGATAATCCTTATATCTACAAAGAATTCCATCCAAAACATATAAATAATGTTTGAACACCTTTTCATCTTCGTTGGAGTTCATATATACATGATAGATAGTGGCTAAATTATCAATAATATTTCTACATAAGGTACAAGCTGATACATAATCACGGTTATGTGAATAAATAAGGAATATAGACTCCCATGTTTCTAACATTTTTTTTACAAGTCGCAATACATAGCTGGGAATATCATTAATTCCATCATTATTATACAACTTTTGTAATTCAGTAGTCAAATAGTCTAATTCTGAGAATGCAAATAAATAGACATCCTCATAATTCCATCCCATTCTTTCTGCTTCTGGATAAGAAATTCTCATAATTAATTAATTTATATCCAAAGATAATCGTTTGAATACAATAAACAAAATATTCACTTTGATAATTAGTGAATGTTCCTTTAGTAATCAATGAGTTAGTAAATCCAACTCAGAATTAATATTCACTTCTATTCGTTTCATTATAAAACAGAACATTATGTCACTTAAATATTCAAGCACAACGGCAGACTATCTTGTTTGGTCTGATGCAATGAACCTCATAAGGAAGTTAGCTAAAGACGAGAATTATAAAATCTCACTCCTTATTAGTTTGGGATGCTTCACAGGATTAAGAATATCTGATATTCTATCTCTAAGGTGGAAGCAGATATTAGGCGCTGAAGAGTTTACAGTAATTGAGAAGAAGACAAGCAAGGTAAGAAATATCAGACTGAACCCCCAATTACAGCAGCATATTAAAGAGTGCTACGAGCATATAAATCCAGTTGGAATCAATGCGCCAATTCTTATAAGTCAGAAAGGCACTATCTTCACAGTTCAGAGAATCAATATCATTCTTAAAGAGGTGAAGAAGAAGTACAGGCTAAAGATTAAGAATTTTAGCTGCCATTCGCTTAGAAAGACTTTTGGCAGACAGGTCTATAATATGAACAGTGATAATGCGGAGTTAGCTTTAGTAAAGCTGATGGAACTGTTCAACCATAGTTCCGTAGCCATTACTAAAAGATACTTGGGGTTAAGGCAGGAAGAAATCTTACAGACTTATGACTGTTTAAGCTTCTAATGAATTGGGACAGGATTATTAAGATTCATCTTTATAGTGGTCTGAATGGTTCTGTCCCAAATCAATAGAATATTGAGCTTAGATACATCTAAAGTCCAATCTTGGTAGTTTGGCATTTCAGCCTTATAGAAGTAGGTCAATTCCATAAGTTTACAGAATTTAGAACTACCTCAACTTTTATTAATCATGTCGCAGGTAGCACTTCTTGAATATCCACCAAAATGCAGACTTGAAGATGATAATTCAAGGTGGGTAAGAATATTCAGAATTTAGTCTTTATATGGGAAGAAGTGAATTTGATACCCACATGGATTTAGAGAGTTTAGATGCAATTCTGCTTAAAAACTCCATTAATTCCCTGTTTAGTAACACAATAATTACTATTAATCCACACTCCATGCTGATTGATTTAAAACCTTTTCGTATCTTTGCACCAATTCCAATGAACTAATGAGATAGGGAGTTGGAAGGACATATTTAACGAAAGGTGTTATTGAAATTATCTTCGTGATGAAATTCTCGCAAAATTTCAACAGACTGTGAAGATGATAGCAATAGCACCCCACCATTTGATATATACCTACCTTATATTTTATAAGGCTTTAGATATTGTCAAAATTGGTGTGGGTAGCTATTGTTTTATCCACAGTCAAGGCAATGCGAGAAGCCCCATCACAGGATAAGACAGATATAGTTCCCACACCTCTTTTATTTTAACAGCTTATCCATAGGGAACAGGTAGGCGCATAACATATATATGCAATGAGAGAACTGTTTCAAGTCTTAGATAGAGAAGATAGAATCTCTATCCTCAAACTGCTATCATTATTAATAAAAGAATCCAATAAAACCACCTATAACGATAATAGTGATTGGATTTTAGCTTTTAATGAAGCTGGATTTAGAACTGACGACATTAATATTAATGAAATATTGTCTAATGTTGATATGGATGTTTATAACGTTCCATTAGAAGATTGGCAAGTCCAAGCACTCAATTCAATATGCTTTCTTGAGAATATTCTAATTTTTAGATATGTTCCAGACAATGAACCAAAGGAAGCTGTCTATATCCAACGAGAAGCAGAAACCTATCGTAAAATAGACAAATATAGACCATTTCCTTTATGTCCTTTACCATTAATGCCTGAAGAAGTTGTTAGAATTATGACATATAGAGCTTCAAAACTATTTGGCAATGATACTAACATTTGGTTTGATGCAGAACATCTACGCATAACATTAAGTAAAGGATTTGACAACTCATATATTTCTTTCAACGACCAAACTAATGAATTTAACATTTGGTTTGAGGATTCATTTATGAGATTTATTGATGGACCAGATTGGAATACTATCAATAGCGAAAGAACTACAATGTTTGTCAATAAATGGTTCAAATCTGGAACTACAATCGTACTTGACAAACTATTTGAAGGGTTTTCATCAAATGGCTTAGACATTAGATACAATGCTAACGTTGGACTGGGATTACATATCATAATCAACTTAAAATAAATATCAATGAGAACAATAAGATTATTAGCAACCTCTCTATTGGTTGCATTAAGCATGGGAGTTAGTTCCTGTGGGGATGATGAATTGGAGGTAAATCCCCCAACAACATCTGGAGGTGAAACATCGTTAGAACTTATTTGCAAAGAATATGGAATTACGGACTATAAGGATATTGATTTATTAAACTATTTCATCCATGCAAACAACACAATAATAAACAAGGAGCAAGCTAATTTTACAGGATTAAAGGATAATCATTTGTGGGTTGCTACTTACCATAATTCGACTAAAGAGAAATTGGCAGAGGGTACATGTAGCTCTGAGTTTCAACATTCATGCAAAGTCTTTAAAGAGTTTGAAGGATATAAGGACATGAACATATCTAAGATAACTCCAATGTGGAATTATATTATAAATCCATCCCAATTCATTACAATATTTGCATACAATTTTAAAGAAGATGCAGCAGCATCGTTATACAGTACACTTTTTTATAACAATGGTAAGTCTAAAGAGATTAGAGGGCTTGGAGATGATAACGTCTTTAATTGGTACGACAACAGCGTACTCATAAGAGATTATTGCTATACTTTGGATGGTGATAGTATTTGTGCATTCACTATACCAACAGGTGATGGTGTTGGAATGGATGCAGTAGAAGTTTATGCACCCTTATCTCATAGTGAAATTATCTATCGTTGGTTTGACGAAGATGGAGCTTTTATTGGAAGGTGGAATGGAACAACCAAACAGCAGATTTGGCTTACAGAGTTGAAGGAACTATCAAACTTAATTGATAACGACCAATATAAAGTTGATTTTAAACTATCTGACAGTTCCACTAATATTTGGAAATTTGATGCTACCATAACTTCTTATGATGGAGATAAGAATACACTTAGTTATGAAATAGATATTGATAATGGTACAATCAAAGGAGAAGATAATTATGCTTCTCTTATTATAGGTAAATGGAAGATGACAAGTGGTAACGCTATCGCCACCCATGTAACTTATAAGAATGATGGTACATTTGAATATACAAATACAGAAGATAGCTCTTACAAGGAAGTGGGCAAGTACAAGATAGACGGTAACAAGCTCTATGAAATGTACAACGATGAAGAAGAATGGATTATCAATGATATTCTGTTACTTAATTCTATGACCTTATCAGTGCAGGAATTGGAAGCTGATGGAGTAACACCCACAGGTCAGAAGTACTCTTATCAGAGAGTGGAATAAAAGATTTACGCATACTAAAAGTGAGCAGCATTTGAAGAAACTCTTATGCTGCTCTTTTCTATAACTATTTCATAAATACAAAATAAACAGCCAATATCAAGCAAACGAAGGCAGCTATATGATTCCAGTGCAAAGCTTCACCTTTAAAGAATACAGTTGTAAAAACTGTGAATATAATAAGAGTTATTACTTCTTGAAGAACTTTCAACTGCATCAATGAAAATGGTCCTCCATTACCTACATATCCAATGCGATTCGCTGGAATTTGACAAGAATACTCAAAAAAAGCTATTGACCAACTAAAGGCTATTACACCTATCAAAGGAAGAGCAGCAAACCAAGAATATTCCTGCTTCATCTTTAAATGACCATACCAAGCAAAAGTCATAAAGACATTTGATACTATAAGCAATAAAATTGTGTAGAGAGCTTTCATATTATTCTAATTCTACTATACATTATCATTAGTGTCCCATTAAAATTGGGACGAATTAAAAATTAAACAACCT
>NZ_QTLF01000021.1:0-92465 GCF_003434395.1 Bacteroides sp. AM23-12 | reverse complement strand
TTCTTAGGGGGACTTTTCAGTCAACCCCTACTTACGTGTCAGCCAGGCTCTCTATGAAAATAAAAAACTATAATTTGCTGTCATCTGTCACGTTGTCGGGTGTAATTGATTGAATATGAATAATTAATGAGGTGACAGAAGTAGGTGATGGCAGTGTGACGGCAAATTTTGCTGTCACACTGCCTTGTTTTCAATGGTTACTTATGGGCTGTTGGTTGGGCTATACAGAGCTTTTTAGTTTCTCCCGCTTGAAACTTTTGTTTCTCCTGCTTGGAACTAAAGTTTCATCGGCTTGAAACTTTAGTTTCAAAGCCGTGAAACCAAAGTTCCGGACGCTTGAAAACAGTGGTTCCAGCCTATCGAATGAATGAAACAAGGCAGGAACTGATCCCTTACTTATATGATTCAATTAACTTGACCGCACCAACTGTTCGATTAACCTGCTCTTCCAAGAAACAATAAATCATTTATCACTCAAAAACAGCGGAGTTATCAACTATTAAAGGATGATTTATCAATTATTAATGTCTGAAATATCAATCGTTAAGAATTGACACCTCAGACATTAATACACTGTAAATCAAATGACAACATCAAACAAATGACAGATAATGATACATGGAAGAGTGAGAGCAAACACTTGCTATCATAACTGCTACCACAGTTGCTGCCATACCTGAAACTAAGATGAATAAAGGCATACAGACAATCTGTTAGGGCATGAGAGCAAAAGTCGAGTTGAATTACTGTGGAGAAATAAATATAGACGGCTATCATATTAAGCAAAAAACGGTCAAAAAGAGCAGGAAATAAATGATAGTACATAAGATACCTATTCCGATCCCCATGATTTTTGTTTTAACTGTAATATCAACAGAATCTATTTGCTTGATTTTGAATAATTTTCTTTCTACCACAAAGAATACTGTAGAGTACAAAAGTGGAAGAATATAAAAGACTACTGGATTTAACTCTATAAAAATGGCATAAAACGGAAACATAGCTCTAAAAAAGACCATAAACACCAATGCCTGCGTTAAAATCCAATATAACTTTTTATTTTTCCAATAACTGATTCCTGTCAGTATAACAATTATCCAGAAAAATGCCGGACAAAATACATTCTCTTTGTACTTACAAAAATCAGCAAGTCCCCCATACATTGCATCAGCTTCGGCCATAGAATACAAAGTACGATAGTCATGAATCTCCAAACAGAGAAAAATGATTCCTGCAATAATCTCTATAAAAGGAATCAATTTTAGTATATTCTTTTTAACTGGAGACCGCTCTTTCATGTATCAAATTATTTTTCAAACAAATATAGTTTTTATTAATTAAAAAAACAAATACATAATTATCAGATACAGGCAAATAAAGATTGGGCATTCCCGAGCAAAATCCACCTTCAGTTGTTATTCAAAGACAAGGATATTTTATACTATAAAAAGTCAATGTCATGGAAAAAAACATTTTTAAGTTAGATAATGAACAGCTCAAAGCGATTGTATGCTCATTTCGGGATAAAACAGAAGAAGGGTTAAAAACGGAAAATGCAGAGATACAATGCATTCCTACTTTCATTGCTCCAAAAACAACCCATATTAAAGGAAAGTCACTGGTACTTGACCTGGGAGGAACCAATTATCGGGTGGCAATCGTAGATTTCGACAAAGCAACACCAACCGTTCACCCGAACAATGGCTGGAAAAAAGACATGTCAATTATGAAGTCCGTCGGATATACCCGCGAAGAGTTATTCAAAGAACTCGCCGATATGATTATAGGAATCAAACGTGAGGAAGAAATGCCTATCGGTTATTGTTTTTCTTATCCGGCCGAGTCCGTACCGGGTGGAGACGCCAAACTGTTACGCTGGACAAAAGGAGTAGATATTAAAGAAATGGTTGGAGAATTTATCGGAAAACCTTTACTCGACTATCTGAATGAAAGAAACAAAATTAAGTTTACAGGCATCAAGGTAGTAAACGATACTATAGCCAGTTTATTCGCCGGTCTCACAGATAATAGTTATGATGCATATATCGGCCTCATCGTAGGGACAGGAACCAATATGGCAACTTTTATCCCTGCCGATAAAATTGAAAAACTGGATCAGTCATGCAATGCACATGGATTGATTCCTGTCAATTTGGAATCAGGCAATTTCCATCCGCCCTTTCTGACTGCGGTAGATGATACCGTTGACGCTATTTCCGGTAATCCGGGAAAGCAACGTTTTGAGAAAGCGGTATCCGGTATGTATCTGGGAGACATACTGAAAACAGCCTTTCCGCTGGAAGAGTTTGAAGAGAAATTCGACGCACAGAAACTGACTTCCATTATGAATTACCCGGACATCTACAAGGATGTATATGTACAGGTAGCACAATGGATTTATGGCAGATCCGCACAATTGGTTGCCGCCTCACTGACCGGGCTTATCATGTTACTGAAATCCTATAATAAGGATATACGAAAAGTTTGCCTGGTAGCCGAAGGCAGTCTTTTCTGGAGTGAAAACAGGAAGGATAAAAACTATAACATTCTCGTTATGGAAAAACTGAGAGAACTCCTTCAATTATTCGGTCTGGAAGATATTGAAGTGGATATAAAAAGTATGAATAACGCAAACCTGATAGGGACAGGCATTGCGGCATTATCATAATATACTCCCGTCACTGCCGGCATCCTCACAATTCTATGAGGCATTTTAATGTAGCGGATTCATCAATAAACTTTTCTTAAAGTTTATGATGAATCACGACTACATTTGAAAAATCATAGACAAACACAAAGACTGGTAAAACCAAGTCATAAAACCGATGTTGCTACAACCGTGTTTACCTCATTTAAAGAAATGTCCGCCCGATATTATTTATTATAAGGAATCACACTTAAACTATAATTACCATCAGGCAACAAATCCGAATCAAATTCTATTTCAATATCTTTAGACTCTCCTTTCAACAATGTGAAATAATTATCGTTCATCAAAGCAGGTAATATACGCTCACCATCAGAAGAGCGAATAGCCTGTACGTGAACAGCAAAAGCGACTGATGATCCCACATTTTCGATCTTTGCTTTAATCACTTTCTTACCATTACTATCCACTAAGCTTGATGTTGTGCGCAATTTGGCTTTCGGCAAATTATTCAATGCTTTATAATCTCCCGGTTTATTGGAACGCCAATAAAAGTTATCAGAAAGCAGTTGCCCGTTTTCATCGTTCAGTTCCAACTTGATGAAATGCACAGGAGTCAAATCCGTTGGCTTCTTTTTTCTACCATATAATTCAAATTCATAAAGTGAATATCCCCACATAGTAGCCTGTTTCAACCCTTGCATTTTCACATAACGAGTACAAACAGGTTTTATCTTAATCTCTTCGACACCGCCTTTAGAGTCCTCATTGATATAAATTTCTTTCCAGTTTATTGCATCATCCGAAATCAACAGTTTATAAGCTTTTGCATGAGCAGCCTCCCAGTTCAATATGACAGAGGCTATTTCAGTAGGTTCACCCAGATCAACATAAATCCATTCTTCATCACGGGGTTCACTCGCCCAACGACTGCCATCACTGGCATCAATCGCGGCACTTGGCTCTCCGGCATCTGCCGAAATGGAGGAAGCAACCGCTTTCTTACCGAAAGCAAGGTTGTCTGTTGTAAAATTCAGATGGAAACAATAGGAATCCTTATTAGCGGCGGCATCCAAAACTACAGACTGGCTATAACGCCCCATTTCTTTCCCATCCAGATTATAGACTTTACCTGTAGCCGTAAGTCCTTTCTGCTCTTTCAAAGTGGTATTGATCACTTTTACACTATTATCAGCATAACTCCACTGAATATGAACCGGTTCACACGCCTTTCTGATTCCCCAGTAAGCCCCCGTCAAGTCATAATAATAATCATAGGTTTGCCATACCAATGAAGGATAAGCCGACTGCCCCATCCAAGTCAATATGCCGGAAGCATCTTCCCAAATATGATGTTGAAAGCCTTCGTACATCGCTTTATTCACCTCAACATTCACTAATTGAGCTTTCCGGCAAAAATCTTCAATACCTTTCGCTTTACCATAATTGAACTCTACGGTAGAGAAATATTTGTCGGGACTGGCGTTCCCCGCCGAATTGCCAAAGAAATGCTTGTCCCACATTTCATTACGTGGCCACCAATCTTTTTCGGGCACAAATTTCTTAAAGCTATCGAAAGTAGTAAAGACAGCTGTACCTATTTCTGTACGGAATCCCCATCCTTTGGTTATATTGGCACCATATCCATAAGGGGCTTTGGTAAAATACCAGTTAGGATGAGAGTTAGTCCAAGGTCCACTCCCGGAAAGGCCGTCACTATGGGAATTGGCATGATAGGCCCGATCACCCCCATCGTATGTTCTAACGTCTTCCTCCAGCCACTTATTAAGAGGCGGTAACGGATACCCCTCATTATCACCACACCACACTGCAATACAAGCATGATTACGCAAACGCTTGATCTTTTCCACTGCATTCATATTGAAAGCAAAAACATCATCCGGAAGATTCGAATTTGAATTTAACCAGAAGTCGTCCCACACCATAATGCCGTATTTATCGCAAGCTTCATAAAACTCATCATCCGTAACCGAACCGATCCAATTGCGTATCATATTAAAATGCATCTCATTGTGAAGTTTCAATTTAAGATCATATTCTTCACCCCGACAACGCAACATATATTCGCTCATTCCCCAGTTTCCTCCTTTTACATAAACAGGTTCACCATTTATTTTAAGATGAAGCACACCGTCAACCAGCTCGGAACCGTATTCACGAATACCAAATGTAATATTCTGTTTATCAGAAGCCTTACCATTCACCATATAAGTCAGTTCGCAGGTATAAAGATTCGGCTGTCCGTAACCATTAGGCCACCACAAAGCAGGATTCTGAATTATAAATTGACTGAACTTGCTATCATCCAGAAGAAAAGTCCGCTGTTTGCCTGCCTCAATTACCAAATCTTCGGTAAATTCAATGTTGCCCGGCTGAATGATACCTTTCAACACTCCTTTCTGCTCTATATCTGTATGATTCCGTAGTTCCAACTGCAAGCTTAAAACCGCTTTGTTTTTAGAAGGAACTTTCGAACGTATCCAAGGATCGACGATAGACACTTCGCCGGTTTTTGTCAAATAGACGTCGTCAGTAATACCAGTCAAAAGACCGGGAACATAAGGCATCCAATCCCAGCCGGCACATGACATATAAGTAGGACTTGCATAATTGGGAACCGGAGTGCCTACCCAATGCACAAGGACGGCAAGCACATTCTTACCGTTTTTTGACAGCAAATCGGTTATATCGAAATTCCCCCGATGCATAAATCCATCAAGCAACCCGAGACGCGTCCCATTAAAAAATATTTCTCCTTTACGGTTAACCCCTTCAAAATTTAGCCATACCCTTTCTCCGTTTTCCACCTCCGGCGAATTAAACTCTGTACGATACCAGAAGTTACGGTCATATTTTGCTTTATCGACTTTATACGCATTATCAGCAAAATTCGGATCAGGCTCCAGTCCTTCTAATACATACGAACCAAACACCGTTCCCGGCACAGTTGCTTTGACCCAATCCCTCGTGTCATATCGGGTAGTCATCATATCAGAAGGATGCTCAATTTCTGCCTGAGCTTTCACTTTCCATATCGTCAGATTTCCATCACTATTCAATGAAATTTTTACTTTTTGTGCATGAACGGTGATACCAGTAAATAATAAAACAAGTAACAGTGTAGTCTTCCAAATATTCATATCTTCTATTTCTTTTTCACATTACAGATCAGTATATGAACGATTAATCGCTCATATACCCCTAAAAAAGAAATCAGATAGTCATATTATTATATTTTGTATTCCTCTATCTTCCTGTACAAAGTGGTAAGACCGATCTTCAGCAAGCGGGCAGTTTCCGTCTTGTTGCCTTTCGTATATTCCAGGACGCGGGCAATATGCCTTCGTTCCATAGCAGCCAGTTCAAAACTACCGATATTATCATCCGAACATTCATAATGAGTATTCTGAATCTCCAACGGAAGATCGCACACATCCAGATGCCCGCCTTCGCAGACAATCAGACTCCGTTCTATCACATTCCGCAATTCACGGATATTTCCTTTCCAGGGTTGCTGTTCCAACGCATGAAGAAAAGCAGGAGTCATCTCATTGACCGTATACGAAAGTTTCTCGGAAAAGCTCTTTGCAAAGGCAGTGGCAAGAATTCTGATATCACCGGTACGTTCGCGAAGTGCCGGCAGATGTACCTGAAATACCGAAAGACGATAAAACAGGTCTTCACGGAAACGTCCCGCTTTGATTTCCTCTGTCAGATTGCGGTTGGTAGCAGCAATAATACGAACATTCACGTGCGTCGGTTTCGTATCTCCTATCTTTATATATTCGCCTGTTTCGAGAATACGCAGCAATTTGGCCTGTAGTTCAAAAGCCATTTCTCCGATTTCATCCAAAAAGATCGTACCGTTGTTGGCTTCTTCGAAGAGTCCTTTCTTGTCCTTCAAAGCTCCGGTGAAGGACCCGGCTTTATGCCCGAACATTTCACTCTCCAGCAGTTCCTTACTGAAAGACGAACAGTTCACGGCAACAAAGCTCTGTTTGCTCCGCTTACTATTATAATGTATGGCTTGTGCAAATACTTCTTTTCCGGTCCCCGTTTCTCCGGTCAACAACACCGGAACATCAGTCACCGAAACCTTCTGTGCCAGCATAACAGCTTCTTTCAGCACTTTCGATTCTCCCAGAATGGAATCAAAAGAATATAGCTGACTGACTTTCTTTTCCAGTTTCTCTAACCGGACATTCATCTTAGCCTTCTCAACGGCACGACTGATCAGAGGGATAATCTTATTATTATCGTCCCCTTTGGTTATATAATCAAATGCACCGTTCTTGATTGCCTGCACTCCGTCGGGTATATTACCGTGAGCGGTAAGAAGAATGACTTCCACATTCGGAGCTGTCTTTTTAATGTTCAACACCAGATCGACCCCGTTTCCATCGGGAAGAAAGACATCACACAAAGCCACATCCGGCTGTTGAATTTCCAACTGCCTGATAGCTGCCTTGCAATCACCTGCCTGACACACCTCATAACCCTCCAGTCCGAGCATACGAGCCAACAGGCTACGAATCTGAACCTCATCGTCAATGATAAGAATTTTACTCATAATTAATTTATAAAAAATGAAGAAAGACAAACAGGGTGCGCAAATATAAGTCTTTTTTCTATGATCCGAGAACAATTCTCCCTACTTTATTGTTATTTCCATAGGAAACTATTTACGCAACAAACTTATGAAGATCATTATTATTGGAGGCGTTGCCGGAGGAGCTACCACTGCTGCCCGGATCAGACGCACAAACGAAGCAGCTGAAATCATCCTTTTAGAAAAAGGAAAGTATATCTCTTATGCCAATTGCGGACTGCCGTATTACATCGGAGGCGTGATCAAAGAACGGGAAAAACTGTTTGTACAGACGCCCGAAGCATTTTCTACGCGCTTTCGTGTAGACGTACGAACTGAAAATGAAGTAATCTTCATCGACCGGAAGAGAAAAACAGTAACGGTAAGACAAAGTAGCGGAGACACTTACGAGGAAAGCTACGACAAATTACTGATATCGACCGGAGCCTCCCCTGTACGTCCTCCCCTGCCGGGAATCGACCTGAACGGAATCTTCACACTCAGGAATGTAGCCGACACAGACCGAATCAAAGAATATATCAACAGTCATGCTCCCCGAAAGGCTGTTGTCATCGGAGCCGGATTTATCGGGCTGGAAATGGCAGAGAACCTGCACGCACAAGGAGCTAAAGTTTCTATTGTGGAAATGGGCAATCAAGTGATGGCTCCCATCGACTTCTCCATGGCATCCCTTGTACACCAGCATTTGATGGACAAAGGAGTGAACCTGTATCTGGAGCAGGCAGTAGCCTCTTTTGAAAGAGACGGAAAAGGATTGAAAGTCATCTTCAAGAACGGACAGTCCATCTCTGCCGACATCGTTATACTTTCCATCGGCGTACGTCCGGAAACGACACTGGCACGTGCCGCAGAGCTGAAGATCGGCGAAGCCGGAGGAATCGCCGTCAACGACTACCTGCAAACGTCGGACGAATCGATTTACGCCATCGGTGACGCTATCGAATTCCGCCACCCGATCACCGGAAAACCGTGGCTCAATTACCTTGCTGGTCCCGCCAATCGTCAGGGACGAATTGTCGCAGACAACATTCAGGGAGCACACATCCCTTATGAAGGAGCCATCGGAACTTCCATTGCAAAAGTATTCGACATGACTGTTGCTTCTACCGGATTACCCGGCAAACGATTGCGGCAGGCAGAAATCAATTATATGTCTTCGACCATCCATCCGTCCTCTCACGCAGGATATTACCCGGATGCCATGCCGATGAGTATTAAAATCACTTTCGACCCGAAGACAGGTAAACTGTACGGCGGACAGATCGTCGGCTATGACGGTGTAGACAAACGAATTGACGAAATCGCGCTTGTCATCAAGCATGAAGGTACGATCTATGATCTGATGAAAGTGGAGCAGGCTTACGCCCCTCCGTTCTCTTCTGCCAAAGATCCGGTAGCCGTTGCAGGATACGTAGCCGAAAACATCATAACTGGGAAAGTACAACCCGTCTATTGGAGACAGTTGAGGGATATCGAGATGGAAAACAATTTCCTGCTGGATGTACGTACTCCTGACGAATTCTCGCTCAATACACTGCCAGGTGCAGTGAACATTCCGCTGGACGAACTGCGTGACCGGCTGGATGAACTGCCGAAAGACAAGATGATCTATACATTCTGTGCCGTCGGACTCAGAGGATACCTTGCTTATCGCATTCTGGTACAGCATGGATTTGAAAAGGTACGCAACCTTTCCGGAGGATTGAAAACATACCACGCTGCCGCAGCACCCATCATCCTGAGAGAAGAAAGTGAGAACGAAGTACCTGCACAACCGAACGCAAACATACAACAGCCGGCAGATGCGCAACCTCAAAAGACAGTTTCACCAGTTGAAGCAGTGAAGACAATCCGTGTAGACGCTTGCGGACTGCAATGTCCGGGGCCGATTCTGAAAATGAAAAAGACAATGGATTCGCTGGTTTCCGGCGACCGGGTAGAAATTACCTCAACCGATCCGGGATTCCCGCGTGATGCTGCCGCATGGTGCAACTCGACAGGAAATCAGTTGATTTCCAAAGAAACAGCAGGAGGAAAATCTGTAGTAGTGATCGAAAAGGGCGAACCTAAATCCTGCAATATTGTTACCTCCTGTGAAGGCAAAGGAAAAACTTTCATCATGTTCAGTGATGATTTAGACAAAGCTTTAGCTACCTTTGTGCTCGCTAATGGCGCAGCTGCCACCGGACAAAAGGTAACGATCTTTTTCACCTTCTGGGGACTGAACGTTATCAAGAAGCTGCATAAGCCGAACGTCGAAAAAGATATCTTTGGAAAAATGTTCGGCATGATGCTCCCTTCCAGCTCCCGAAAGTTGAAACTCTCTAAAATGAGCATGGGAGGAATAGGAGGAAAAATGATGCGGTACATCATGAATCGGAAAGGCATCGACTCTCTGGAGTCCTTACGCCAACAAGCTCTGGAGAACGGTGTGGAATTTATCGCCTGCCAAATGTCCATGGACGTCATGGGAGTGAAACAGGAAGAACTTCTGGACGAAGTGACAATAGGCGGAGTAGCAACATACATGGAACGGGCGGATAATGCAAATATCAACCTGTTTATATAGAAAAAGAACAAACAAAAAAACAAGTAGCATATGAAGACAATATGTGTAATGCGCGATGTATTCAAAGCAATGGCAAGATTTGAAGATGCATTTGAAAAAGTGTATCAGGTATCATTAAATGAAGCGATGATATTATGTGCCCTGCAAGAAGCCTCGCCCAATAATATGACGGCCACGAGCCTGTCCAAACGAACGGAGCTGACACCCTCTCACGCTTCAAAGATGCTCCGGATTCTGGAAGAAAAAGAACTGATTGTCAGAACACTCGGAGAAGAGGACCGAAGACTGATGCAGTTCCATCTCAGTCAGAGCGGTAAAAAACTAGTCCGACAATTAGCACTTGAAAAAGTGGAAATACCGGAATTACTGAAACCGCTATTCGAATCGGTAGATTCCTAAATCAAGCAGCCCGATACATGTAATATCGGCTTGCAGAAGAATAAAACGGTGAACCGCCTGTTCATATATTACAGGTTGTTCACCGTTTCTCGTTTCGTCATTCTTCAAGCCACCCTCTAAGAAGAGACATCACTTTCTGCTTCTGATCTTCGGACATTGTACCGATGCGTGCAAGATGACTGCCTCCCGGCTCTACAAAAACATGAATATTCTTTTTATTCTTCAGCCATGTTACTCCGGCAGCTGTCCAGGGATCATTCTGACCATAGATAAAAATCATCTTCGGATCGTTCTTCTTCAAGAACCGCACAATCTTATTGCTCAATGTCTTATCGAATTTCATCTTCCGCATATCTTCCGGCAACATCAGTCTTCTCAGATAATCCTTGCTGGTCTTTATAGAAAGGTAAGGTTTAAAAGGAGCGATATCGTATCCATAATACCCCAATTCGCGGGCAGCCTGCACGAAGAAAGAAAGAGTCGGGCTGTCTACTATAAAATAAGAAGGTCCGCTGATTGCCAGCAAATGATCCAGCAGTGTATCGTCAGAAGCCGAGATTTCCGGTATACTACGGATATCCGTTCCCCATTGCCAGATAGAGAAAGAATATTCCAGCACACAGAAATCGTATATTTCTTCCAGAGGAGCGCGGAATGTATAGTTCTTTTCAGTACACATTTTTTCAAAACGGGGCAACAAACGAGCCTTTCGCTTCAATACTTCCAACTGGAAATCTTCTATTTTTTTCCTATCGGCTTCCGTACCTACCCGGCGGAGGAAAGGTTCGTGCCGACCGTCTTCACGCGCATAACAAAGAGGAGCAACATAAGGCACGGAAACATCCACATCGTCGGGGAAGAAAACACGGTATAATAAGGAGGTCTGCCCACCCTTGCTGATCCCCGTACTGATCCATTTGCCAGGATATAAAGTCTTGAAAGCGGTTGTCACGGCATGCAAATCCTCGGCAGAATTCTCTGCGGTCAGGTATTGCCAGTCGCACGGTTCGGGAGTGGATTCGAGAAAGTAGCGATGCTCCACAAAGATCATATTGGCATCGAACAATTCAGAAAGTTCTTCCCGATAAGTGGGGCGCAAAGCATACCCTGCCCCATATCCTTCAGTGACAATCACTGTGGGACGGTCATAACCGACGTGTCCCACAATCACCCGCTGGCGGAAACTTCCCTTTTCGGGATGTCGATGATCCAGCGGCTGAGTCAGGTACATTACATACTTTTCCGGGAAGCGGCTGGTGTCGAGCGACTTTATTCCGCTGACGGACTTATTTTTTTCGATCTTCTGAATAAACGATTCCTGCGCCGACAATGAGACGGGCGCAACTGCGATCAGCAGCACGATTGAGAACCATACGAAAAGAGGTATCCGAATGTGTTTCATAAGCATTTGAGTGTTAATTTTCTCGCAAAGATAATCATTTGCACGAACCTTTTTACACATTTCTTGTTGTTTGTAACAAAAGCCCCAAGGTACCAGGGCGTGATTTTTATATAACCTAAACATTATAAAAGATATGAAGAAATTAATTCCTATTTTATTGGCGGTCTTTGCACTCGCTTCTTGCGAAAAAGACCCGGACATGGGTAAGCTGGATGACAACTATCTGGTATACACTAACTACGACAAGCAAGCCAACTTCAAAGACTTCAGCACATTCTATCTGGCTGACAAAATCTTGGTTATCTCTGACAGCAAAGAACCGGAATATCTCGAAGGAGAAGGCGCTGAGCAAATTCTGGCTGCTTATACAGAAAATATGGAAGCAAAAGGTTATCAACCGGCTGCCGATAAAGAAAGTGCCGATCTTGGTATTCAAGTAAGCTACATCGCAAGTACTTATTATTTCACCGGCTACACACAACCTGAATGGTGGTGGGGATATCCCGGCTACTGGGGACCCAGCTACTGGGGTAACTGGGGCGGATGGTACTATCCGTACGCTGTGACCTACAGCTATAGCACCAACTCATTCATTACAGAAATGGTGAACCTGAAAGCAGATGAAGGTGAAGGCAAAAAACTTCCTGTAGTCTGGACAAGCTATCTGACTGGATTTGAAACAGGCTCTAAAGCTATCAACCGCACTCTTGCTATTGAAGCAGTGAACCAGTCATTCACTCAGTCACCTTATCTTACTAACAAATAAACAATTACAACTGTTATGAAAACAAGAAAGAATATATATTTCAAGGTAGTGGCGCTAGCAGCCATTGCCATCGCCTTTGCCATGCCGGCTAAGGCACAGCTATCAGACAATGGATATGCTAATATAGACTGGCAGTTCAATGTTCCATTGAGCAATAATTTTGCAGACAAAGCCAGCGGTTGGGGTATGAACTTTGAAGGTGGTTATTTCGTTACTCCTAACCTGGGTCTGGGTCTTTTCCTGAACTATCACAGCAACCACGAGTATATTCCTCGCGAAACATTCAAGATAGGTGCAGGTGACGTTACAACTGATCAGCAACACACAATGTTCCAGTTGCCTTTCGGTGCTGCCGCCCGCTACCAATGGAATCGCGGTGGAGCCGTACAACCTTATGTCAGTGCAAAATTAGGTGCTGAATATGCTAAGATCCGTTCCAACTTCAATATGTTGGAAGCCAGAGAAAACAGCTGGGGATTCTACGCTTCTCCTGAAGTAGGTGTCAATGTATTCCCTTGGGTTTACGGACCGGGTCTGCACTTTGCTCTGTACTACAGCTATGGTACCAATAAGGCTGATGTACTGCATTACAGTGTAGACGGACTGAACAACTTCGGTTTCCGCGTGGGTGTTTCATTCTAACCCGAGCAACTACTTGATTTTACATTAATAAGCAAGAGCCCCTCTACTTCGGCAGAGGGGCTCTTCATTTTTTATTTGCTTTGAATCGCTTTATAGATCGCATCCTGTATCTGTTCGCGAATTTCCAGACGGCTTAGCTTCCGGTTGGTTACGTCCGGATAAATCCGGTTGCTCAGAAATACATAAACCAAGCCATTGTCGGGGTCTACCCAGGCACACGTTCCGGTAAATCCGGTATGACCGTATACTTTTGCCGGTGTATGCTTTCCGCAAGGGCTCTTTTCCGGATTACGGGTATCCGGCTTGTCAAATCCAAGTCCGCGACGGCTGATTTTGGAAACTTCCGTTGTAAACAACTGGCAGGTTTCCTTGCTTAAATAACGCTGTCCGTTCAACTCACCACCGTTCAGCAACATCTGATAAACCTGTGCCACTTCACGTGCATTCGAGAACAATCCGGCATTTCCCGAAACGCCTCCCTGGAAAGCGGCAGCCTCATCGTGCACAAATCCCTGAAGGGTAGTCTTACGCAAGAAGCGATCGACAGAAGAAGGTACAACTTCCGATTTCGGAAAGCGGCGCAAAGGAAGGTATCCTGTACGTTCCAGTCCCATCGGTTCATAAAATTCACGTTGCAAGTAGGCATCCATCGGCATTCCCGCAAGTTTCTCAACCAAAAGACGCAACAGGATAAAACCGACATCGCTGTATCGGTAAGTTTTAGGTTTCATCGGTGCGTCTGCAATCTTCTTCTCCATTTCCTTGAAGAAAGAAGGATTCAGCCACAGACTATCACAGATTTGCAAGGTGTAATCTCCGGTTTTAACCGTTGAAACATATTCCTTTTTAAATGCAAAATTAGGATTCGCCCATGTGGAAGTTCCCAACTGCAACGGATGCCGTGCATCTTTGCGGGACATGAACAGTCTGCCTTCATAACTATCTTCATCGATGGCTTCCCGATAAAAAGCAATTCCGGGCGGCAAGCCGGACTGATGGTAAAGCAGTTCCTGAATGGTTATGTCTTTCTTGTTAGTATGCTGAAGGAAAGGCAGATAGTCTGCAATTCTGTCCGTCAGATTAAAACGTCCCTTATCGTAAAGTTTCATTAAAGCAAGCACTGTACCAGTAGTCTTGGAGAGTGAAGCCAAGTCATAGATATCGGTCGGCTGCACACGTGCGCTTCCCGTTCCGGTGTGAGTGCCGAATGTCTTGTCTACCATCACATGACCCTCTTTCATCACGATCACCTGGCAACCGGGATAAGCTCCCTGACGTACACCGTCCAAAGCGATCGAATCAATTCGTTGCAGGGCGACAGAAGAAAGCCCATGTTCTTCCGGAATAAAATGCAAAGGTGTTTTCGGAGTAATCGTGACACCGTCTCCTGCCTGAAAGAGTTCTCCAAGACTGGCCGATAATCTTCCATCCGCCGTAGCTTTGGCAAAGAGCACATCCGCCACCTGCCGCTGCACATCTTCATTAGGGCTGTGTCCCAGCACCACTGCCGAGGCACGGGCAACCGCACGCTGTATCTGCAACATCATCTTACCCTGCGTAAAGAAAGCATAGATGACCGGAGCTTCAGTAGTAAATTTACCGAAGAAGGTCTGATAAGGTGACAGCTTCTGTTCACTTACGGCAACAATAATCCGTTTATAGGCAGCCAATGAGTCCCGTAACCGCTGATTCGCCTCTTCCGTCATACCGGGACGAAGACGGAAACGTGACAAAGAAGTGTATTTCGACAACTGTTCCGCCAATGCATTGGTTTCACCCGCATCACCGACTTCAAGCAATGCCATCGTTTCTTTTTGATTCGTATGCAAAGGAAGAACATGATTTTCATTATTCAGCACAGTAATCGCAGCCAGATTCAACCGGCGGATTAAATCACGTGTCTGAGGAGTATTGATCCGTTGTCCCAAACCGGATAGCTGGACAAACGGTTTCTTTTTTAGTCCGAGCACATATTTATAAGTCAGTACTTTGCGGCATTTCTCTTCAATATCTTCGCGTGTCAATTCTCCCTTATCAATGGCATCGAGTACGGCGGCTATCTCCTCCTTCAGGTTCCGGGGAGCCAGCACCATATCATTCCCTGCCTTCAGTGCCTGCAGACTGACATTTCCATTCCCCGAAACACCTTTCATGGCAAGTGCATCCGTGAAGATCAGTCCTTTGAAAGCAAATTCTTCTGTCAGCAGATCGTAAACGATATTACGGGATAAAGAAGAAGGAAGTCCGCCTATCGGTTCAATAACCGGCACTTGCAGGTGTCCGACCATCATACCGCTCAATCCGGCACGGATCGCTTCTTTAAAAGGATGGAGCTCTACACTGTCCAGACGTTCGCGAGTGAAGGGAAGTACCGGAAGTGTTTTGTGCGAGTCTACATCCGTATCACCATGTCCGGGGAAATGCTTGCAGACGGATAGTACGCCTCCGCCTTCCAGACCGGAAGCATAAGCTACTACCTTATCCGCCACCCGTACGGGGTCTTCACCGAAGGAACGGGTATTGATGACCGGATTCTTAGGGTTGATATTCACATCCGCCACCGGAGCAAAGTTGACTTGTACACCTAGCTGTACACATTGGCGTGCCATCTCGCGACCATATTCATAGATTAATTTATTATCCTGAATACATCCGAGCACCATATTTCGGGGAAAGACAGGAGTACCACGCAGACGCATTGCCAGCCCCCATTCTCCGTCAAAAGTGATCATTAACGGTAACTTTGCCATGCGCTGGGCCCGATTAGTCAGTTCCGCCTGGGTCTGCATCTTCCCACCGGAAAACAGCAGTCCGCCGACTTTATAGGTATCGACGGCATCCTTCAGCAGTATCTGGTTGCGCTTGGTATCTACCGGAGCAATCGTATATATAAACAACTGACCGACTTTCTCTTTAAGCGTCAGCTTATTCATAATGGAGTCTACCCATTGTTGACAACGGACATCTTGTTTAGCTTTATAAAGTAGTAAAGGTTCTACGGGAGTATCTATTGCTTCTCCCCTGGCCTTGACAGGAAGAAATAGCAGGATAGCCAGTATATATGTTAGTAATCTCATTTTTTATTCAAGGTCAAATCTAGTCGTCCAACATAAATTCCATTCTTTCCGGTGTGCATAACGGGGACATTTTTCCCGTCTATGTTCAGATAATTCTTGGGGCTTTCCATAAAGGTATGAGAATGCCCACCCAGAATAACATCGATATTACGGGTGTTGGCTACCAGCTTCTCATCCATCTGAATACCCAGATGTGACAGGCATACAATGACATCGCATCCTTCTTCTTTCAGTTGTGCGGCAATGTCATTGGATACGGCGATCGGGTCTTTATAGATTACCCCTTCGCATTTATTGGCCTGTATCAGTCCTTCCGGCTTCGCTCCCAACCCGAAAACTCCGATCTTCAAGCCGAAACGATCCAGAATGACATAAGGTTTTACGATATCTTTGAGTACTGTGGCATCAAGATCATAGTTGGCACATACTACCGGAAACTTGGCTAATTTAAATAGACGAGCCATGTTGTCCAAACCGAAATCGAACTCGTGGTTACCGATTGTCATTGCATCGTATCCCATTTCATTCATTAGGGTGACTTCTACCTCACCTTTAAACATATTATAATAAGGAGTGCCTTGCGAGATATCGCCGCAATCGAACAGCAGTACATCCGGATTTTCTTTGCGGAACTGCTGCAGGAAACTTGCCCGACGGACAAATCCACCCTGACCGTAGTTCCGGTCGCCTTCCTGAGTCATAGGTTCAATCCGGCTGTGTACATCACTGGTTTGCAGTATGATTAGTTTTTTTGTTTCTTGGGCAGTTGCCAATGCAGGTAGTAAAAGGAGGAAAAGCATCAGCCACTTTCCGGTTCTTCCTTTGAATATATTCAAGACGGAAGTTATATGATTATGAGTTGTCATAGGATACTGAGATTTCATTGTAAACCTTGGTTATTTATTCTCTTTTCATTTTTTTATTTCCGGTCGGATGCCGGAACAACGGTGATACGTCCATCCAGTTTAGAGGTAATCTTCTTGCCTGCAGCTGTCTGTTGCCTTACGTAGTCGAGGAACAGTCCGCGCAATGTCAATCCATCCGGACATTCACGCTTATCCGCATTGATAAAGGGAGTGAGTCCGTCGTTTCCGTCCGCCAGATAGTCAATGGTAGCTACGGTATAGTCTTTGTCATCTTCGATCTCTTTTTCCTGTACGGTTGCTTTCAGAAGTTTTCCGTCTTTTGTTATTTCCAGATGTGCTCCGCTCAGTCCTTCACCGTGCAAAGAAGCTATGACTTCCATCAGTCTTTTTATTTCCGTACCTTTCATCGTCAGTACGCAGAGAGAATTTTCAAAAGGAAGTATTTCGAAAACAGCATCGACTGTGATATTACCCTGTGGAAGTATGTTGCGCAAACCGCCCATATTCATGATTCCAATATCGGCAGGATGCTTCAGTACACGCTCTGCAGAGAGTCGTAGCACTTCGGCGACCAGGTTGGAAAGCAAGCTCTCAGGACGTCCTTTGTCCATCGTCATCTCGCTGACGCCAATCACCTCATACATCATCTTATCTATTTTTTCTTTGTAGGGTTTAAGCAGGGCGGCAGCCTTTTCGTCGGGATGAGCATCCCAGGTTGAATCCATACAAATCCGGGTTCCTTCTATCTGGGCAACTTCATAATTTGCCTGAACTTCACGGGTAGATTGGCAGGAAGTGAATAGGATTAGTCCTGTCAGAATAGCTCCCGAAGTATACTTTACGTAATTTCGTTTCATCTTCTTTCTTTTGTTTATGCTACAAATGTACATTTTATATTTTAAAGTCATGCGGAAGAAGAAGAAACTTATAGCAAGTTTAGTCCTATTTCAAGGGGAATTAGCTGCAAAATGCACTTAAAAATGTTAATTAAAAGTATTCTGAGGCAGGGTTGATTTAATTAAAAAAAGGACGTTCCCAGGGAAAAAGGGGAAATTAGGAACGTCCTTTGAATAGAGTTAGCGAAAAGTCCGGTCTTTCGCAAGTGCAGACCTTTCCTCTCTTCACTAAAATAAACTAAGGACTATAGTGGGGAAATCCTTAGTGGGGAAAAACGACTATCAGCTTCTTCACAGGAGCGCATAATCGCAAAGTAGTCGCATTCGGTACTTATTCCATCAATGATATTTCTACACCATTAGAAATTCTTTTGTACCGATGAAGCAACATATTTTTTAGAATATCTTCTTATAATATCTTGTTAATAACTTTGTTTATTCGGCGATACAGATACTCACACGATTTTCTTCCGGTGCTTTATATGGCTGAACAGTGTCTCCTTTGGAATCAACCATAATTCTGTCAGTGGTTATTCCTTTTGCCTTCAAAGCATCCGCAACATTGCCTGCGCGTTTTTCAGACAACGACTTGTTGATTTTAGGATTGCCTGTATTTACATCGGCATAGCCTGTCACTTTAACCTTTGCAGCCGGATTGTTTTGCAGATATTCTACCAACATATCTATTTTTGACTTTTGATCGTCTTGTATCTTCGCTGAGTTCAAAGCAAAGAAGATATCCTGTTTCATTGGCTGTACTACAACTTCTTTCTTCGGCTGTGGCTGTTCTACCACGGGAACAGGCTTCGGTTGTTCCACTACTACAGGTTCTGCCTTATAATATACAGGTTTAGTTTCCGTATAGCCTTTACCGAATTTAATATTCAAACCAATGAGAGCATTGAACTGCCAGTCAGCATTTCCTGCCTTCTTTGAGTTGAACTTGTCGGACAAGACATTTGCATTACCTTCGATGTTGATGGACAAGCGATCATTCAGACGCAGATTACATCCTAAACCCATGCGCCCGGCAATGAGAAACTTTCCGTCCCGCCAAAGATATTCCATCTCATAGGTTCGTGTATCCAGTGCATTCGCCTCATCGTTATCAAAGCCACGATTTAATCCTCCTCCGAGAAAGACATAACCATTGAATACACGTTTGGGATTAAAACCACAAAACAATGTGCTAAGATCAGAAACGATGTCAATGTTACCTTGCAAATATTTGTACTGGTAATCCTGTTGCGGAGAAACCCAGCCTCCTTTTGCCTGCCATCCGCTGACACCAACACGTGCCCGCCATGCAGGAGCAAACTGATAACCTACGTTTATCGCTGCTGCAGGAGATATAAGATCACTAAACTTAGCTTCGCCAAGTGTGTGAGCAGCACCTACTTGCACTTGCATAAACCAATGAGGTTTGAATTCAGTTTTACCTTCTTCTTTTATTCTTTGTTCTTGTGCGGAAATGACTGTACTACTTAATAGTAAGGCGAATACAGGCATCCACAATTTCTTTATGTTCATGCTTATCTTTTCTTTTTAATATGATACTGCATTAACTTTATTAAAGAAGGGTATCCTTCTTTTGAAAAAGATACCCTTCTTATCTTTGTCGATATTGCTATCGTGAGAGATCAATCAATTACTGGTGAGTCGGAGTAATTGTTAATGTTACTGTGCTGGTTACTTCACCGAACGTATATTTAACCGTTACAGGAATAAACAGTTTGAATGGTGCATTTATAGTAAACTTACCGTTTGCATAAACAAGGTCACCATACGTTATGTCACCACCTATTTTCTGAAGATCACATGTGTAATTAATTGACATGTTAGGTGCAACGTCCTTCAACAGTTTTGGTGCAGCTTCGCTTGCATTCAATGTTGTCATGATCTGATCCTTATCAATTGAAATTGCACTACCAGTAACTCCATAATAAGTATAGAAATCGATAGGCGCTACAGCAAACGCTTGACCTCTCCAGTCTGTCAAACCAAGTAACTTGCTCATGTCGATCTTAGCAGTTCCTGTAGTTGCATCCTGCAATTCGGCAGACTTCAAGTCAACTACATTGATAGGACGCAAGAACTTCACATCAAATTTGTTACCAGTCAACGGTAAGATTTCATCGCATTCGTTAGTTACCACAATTTCAATACCTACAGTGAACGGATCCACGTTGTAAGCAGACTTATTCAACAATGCTTGTGCATTCTCGTCAGCCTTATTGTAAGTAATAATACCGTCAGCATCAATTGTAGCAATCTTAGTTGCAGTAGCACTATTCTTGCTAGCATTCAATTGAGTACCGTTAGCTGTTACAGTGAATGTGTATTTATCAGTTCCGATAGTTACATCCTTAGCTCCTGAGAAGATAAACTTCGCAGTCAACTTATCCTTCGTAAATGATGGGAAGTTCGCTTCTGTAACGTCAGAAACAACAACCTTACGACCTTCAAATACATCAAACAGATCAAGTTTGAAGTCTGTTACTGCTACAGTAACCGGTTCTTTCACATCAGCTTTTACATAAGACTTATCAGGTGACCAAGCTTCAGTAATCTTCTGGTCATTCTTAATTACTCCACTAGGCATTGCGATGCTTGCTTTCATCGTAATTGTGATATCTCCACGAGTTCCGTCTACTGATTCATAAGTCACAGTAGCGAACATCTCTGTCTTCGACTTTTTAACAAGAGCCAAAGCTTCTGCCGGAGTTACTGTCCACTCTACTACTGTAGTAGCAATAGCTTCAGGATCCGTTACTTCTGTTACTGTTCCTGTACTTCCTTCACCCAAAGCGATAGCACCTCCATCATCTTTCTTCAATGTATATGCTGTATGGAAGTCAGGCTTGTTCAACTTCGCTTCAGCATAAACATCATTCATGTTGAGGTAAGTCAATTTGGCAACATTGTTCTCACAACCATAGTAATAAGTATCTTTAGTGAATACTTTACCGAATCCGTCAATTGTACCCTTAACAATCTTTGTCTTAATCCATCCTACAGCAACTACCTGATTAGGAACCTTAGTGGTATCTACCAATTCTACACGTAACAATGGCTCGCGATGTTCAGTTGCTTCAGAATCCTGACCTTTATATTCAGGGTTAATAATACCTTTAGCAGCATCACTACCATTAAAGAATGAGTTCTGTTCTGTCTCATTATTAGCTCCACCAATGTAATTGGAAGCAGTGAAGACATATTTCAGACCGTTATCTTTAATATTAGTCATCTTAACTAATTCAGTACCATTGTTTTCTTTATAATAAGTAGAGATTTTATCTGCTAATTTAAGTGTACCATCTGTAGCTACAGTGTAATCTGCATTTGCATCAATAGCTTCTTGTGCCTTACCTGCATTAGCATTAGGAGTAGAACCAGTACGAGAAATGCTTTGTCCATATAAGATTACGTCTTCTGCATCAATTTTGGTTTCTAGAACGAAGTCGCTCATAAGTACCTTATATATACTAGCGTAATCAGAGGTAATTACTTTAGCTTCGTCAGCACCAATAGCTTTGGTCTGAGCCTGCAAAGCATATACAGCTACCTTACCAGAATTCAGTGCCGGTATCTTTTCTGCATCTGCATCCATTGCAACTTTAAGATAACGTTGTCCGTCTTCGGTTACGACATCTGATTTCTTTATATTAGCAGTTGGATCCATTGCAGCAGCACGAGAAACTGGATAATAATCCTTATCGCCTGAAAGGAATTTCAGGCTTTCAATCTGTGCCATTGAAACGCTAGCCGGATTCATGTGGTAATATGCCCAGATTTGCGGAGTAATATAAGAAAGTGTAGGATTAGACTTATATGTTTCACCGGTTTCTGACGGTTTAGCGTACGCATTTTGAGACCATGCATTATAAGTCAAGTTGTTAGCTTTCAATGCAGAGATTCCACCCACATAGCAAGTGGGCTCAAATACTAATCCCTTCAAAGGTATAGCGTCTATGACAGAGAATTCACCAGTAACTTCTTTACCGTTTTCGATCGTTACAATTCTATATCCTGTAACGACTCCTTTTTCATCAAGGATAGCAGTAATAGATCCTTTTGCGGTCTCAGGAATCGCAACAGAAGTTTTTGTGCCATCATAATAAACATAGCCATCTTTTACAGTCAGTAACAATGGATCAAATTCCTTATACGTCGGAATTTCAGGGATTTCAGGAATGTCGATAGTACCAGAACTAACTTCTTTACCATCCTTCTTCAAAGTAATCTTACCATCCTTTGTCACATCAAGAGTATACGATGGCAATTCTTCAGGCATTGGTATAGTGTACTCTTTACTATCCGCACCAGTCACTGTTAATTTGCCTGTAGATGCATCATACACCACAGACTTCACATAGCCTCCCACTTGAGCTTGCAATTCCGAGAGAGTTTTTTCAATTCCATCGACTCTGGCATTTACCGCATCAATGTCATCATCGTAGTCTTTACAACCTACGAACGATGCACCGGTAGCAAGCGCCAACGCTCCGAAAAGCATCACCCTAACAAATTTTTTCTTCATAACTACTTAAAAATTACATTAATAATATATTATTAAACACTAAGTTCAAATAATACTCGCCCGTTACTTCTTAGGTAACGGGATAATACATTTTCCCACTCCGACAGAAGCGTCTGCGGGCCATTTTCAATAAATAAGTTATGATATTTTTAACCCCTGCTTTGGAGAGACGGCAGAGGGGAGGGAAATCTTTTGCAAAAATTAGAGAGCAAGGTGTGTTCTTCACAAAAAATCCGCAGTTTTGTTTGATGTGTTTCCTTTTTTTAGTTGTTTATTAGAAATAATATCTTTTTTGTTTGCATGTTTTCCAAAATATGTCCATATTTGCAGCGTGTTTTCTTGCCGTTACCTAAGAAGTAACACCATATTTATCAGCAACTTATCTTCAAAAACGTTTTTCTAAAGGGAGAGAAAACCGTTGCATTAGCCTCATCAATTTTCTTATTCTTAAAAGGTTTCAGATAAGTCTCTGTTACTGTGATAGATGAATGTCCCATAGCTTCTGAAATGATACCGGGATGCACTTCACTATAATATGCCATCGTAGCCCATGTATGACGGGCAGTATATGAACTTAAGTCAGCAGTCAATCCTAACACTCCTTTCAGAATCACCAGTTGACTATTAAAATAACGAAGGGCCAGCTGATATTCACGATACGCTTCTTCTGTTCCTTCCTTGCTGGCGATCAGCGAAAAAAGATAAGGAGAGGCAGGATCAGTATTCATGTATTGCCTGATCAGTTTCATTGCTTCGGGCAGAAGAGTTACGGTCAGCATTCTGCCGGTCTTTCTTCGGCGATAAGTCAGGACATTCCCTTCTATATCACGCTTCTTCAAGTAAGCAAGGTCTACGAATGGAATGCCGCGAAGCATAAACATTAATAAAAAGAAGGCACGTGTACGTTGTAAGTCTCTGATTCCGGAATAAAGCTGATTCGGCAGCTTTGCCATCAATCGTTCCATATCCTCTTTGTCCAGTGCACGTTTTCTGTCAGCCCTCGTCCCTGTATAGACATAACGAAAATGATGAGGCACATAAGGAGCAAGATGTCGGTCAACCGCTCGGTTATACACTGCACGTAATGTGCGCATATAGGTGGAAACCGTATTCCAGCTACAATCTTTTCCACGTAAATACGTTTCGAAATTTTTTAGAAACTCCTGATTCACTTTCCGAAAAGGAAGATTTCCACTTCCGTGGAATGAAATGACGGCTCTCATACTACTCCTGTAAATATGGGCGGTCCCATAATTCCCACTTTCCCGCAGCCCATCGGCTACGTCTTTCATGAATGAAATTAAATTCCCCATTATTATACGAATTTAAATGATACTTAAAAGGCTGTTTTAAGAGGAAGAAGATTCCCTTTCCCATGCTTCTTCCATAACACCTTTTCTTTCTATTTCCCTAAATCTTAAAAGACAAAGATAGGGATATATTTGTTCAAAATCCCAAAGTGCTATTGGGCGTGTGACATTTTTGTATATATCTTAAGTTTTATATGGGGAAGGATTATCATCAATGATATGCAATAAAAAGGGACGTTCCCAGGGAAAAAGGGGAAATTAGGAACGTCCCTTGAATAGAGTTAGCGAAAAGTCCGGTCTTTCGCAAGTGCAGACCTTTCCTCTCTTCACTAAAATAAACTAAGGACTATAGTGGGGAAATCCTTAGTGGGGAAAAACGACTATCAATCGCTTCACAGAGACAGATACCCGCAAAGTAGTCGCATCCGTTACTTACGTATCGGTTGAGCAACATGATTTATTCAGCAATACAGATACTCACCCGGTTTTCTTCCGGTGTTTTGTAGGGCTGAACAGTATCACCTTTGGAATCGGCAATGATTCTATCAGGAGTTATTCCTTTTGTTTTCAGAACTTCTGCAACATTAGCTGCACGTTTTTCGGACAGTGTTTTATTGATCTTAGAATTTCCTGTATTAGCATCCGCATAGCCAGTCACTTTTACCTTGGCAGACGGATTCTTCTGCAAATATTCTACCAACATATTGATTTTAGACTTTTGGTCGTCTTGTATCTTAGCCGAGTTCAAGGCAAAAAAGATATCCTGTTTCATTGGCTGTACTACTACCTCTTTTCTAGGTTGTGGCTGCTCTACCACAGGAGCAGGTTTCGGTTGTTCCACCACGACCGGTTCCGGTTCGTAATACACAGGCGGGATTTCTTTATAACCTTTGCCAAATTTAATAGTCAAACCCACCAAAGCATTGAACTGCCAGTCGGCATTTCCCGCTTTCTTCGAATTAAACTTGTCGGAAAGAACATTGGCATTACCTTCTATATTGATAGCCAAACGGTCATTCAAGCGCAAGTTGCATCCCAGACCTAAGCGCCCGGCAACAAGAAACTTTCCTTCTGTCCAAAGATAGCCCATCGGGTAACCGGCTGCGTTAATTGCAACAGCTTCGTCATTGTCGAAGCCACGGTTAAGACCCGCTCCGGCAAATATATAGCCATTGAATACACGCTTGGGATTGAAACCACAAAACAGCGTACTCAAATCAGATACTATATCCACATTACCTTGAAGATATTTATATTTATAATCCTGCCGTGGAGCAACCCAACTACCTTTAGCCTGCCATCCGCTAACGCCTACACGAGCACTCCATGCGGGAGCAAACTGATAACCGACATTCAATGCAACTGCAGGAGATATAAGATCAGTGAATTTGGCCTCACCAACGGTATGCGCAGCACCAGCTTGTACCTGCATAAACCAATGGGATTTGAATTCCGTCTTACCTTCTTCTTTAATTCTCTGTTCTTGTGCAGAGACGGCTATACTGCCAAATAGCAAAGAAAACGCTGCTATCCACAATTTCTTTTTATTCATGCTCATCTCTTTTCTTTAAATAAGATATTTATTAAAGAAGGGTACCCTCTCTTATGAAGATACCCTTCTAAAACTATTTACAAGTTAATGTTAGTTCAAATCAGCGTATGAGCCTAATCCTTCAGGAGCAGCCAATGTACCCAAGAATCCTGTACTTGGCTTCGTATACTTAGTATCAGCTTTCTTCACATATACAGTGACTTCGTGAACTTGCTTCGTTGTTTGAGCCGGATCACCCATCCATGTATTCTCTATTGTTACATTGATTACAATCGGCTGGTCAACTGAACCAACAGCTGCACCACCAGTATTTTCCCATTTCAGCAAACCAACTTCTTTCTCACCATTCTTCACAATAGAAGCATGTCTCTTCACAATGTCATTATTCTTATCAGAGAGCTCATAAGAAACCTTAACCTGATGCATCTTGAACAGAGATTTTCCACTTTCTACAGTATTCAACTTAGCCCAAGGAGCTTTTTGGCTACCATCATACATCAGCCCATTGGTAGTTTCACCTCTGTGTGTATCATACAGCTTAATGAAACGATAGATTGGCAGATAAGCACCGTTATCCCATGTTGCTGTAGGAGCTTGGTCAACCAAATACCAAGCAGACGCATTGATCGGAGTATATGCTACCGGGTTAGGGAATACAATATCAAATTCTTTGGACTCTGCACCAGCAGATACATAGTTGTCAATTGTACGACCTATTGCAAGCTCTTCTGTTACCTTGATACGAATCTTCTTATCCATCCATTCTTTCTTCAGGATTTGCAATTCATGTTTACCACCAACTAAAACTATCTTGGCATCAGTAGCTTCAATTGTAGCATCTGCTATAGCAAATGTCCAGTTACCACAACAAGGTGCAGGTTCTTTGAATCCATCTTCAAGGACAGCCTTCATCAAGAACGGTGTATCGTAGTCTCCTGAAGTAGGTTGACCATAACCCAGCATATTCTCTGTACCATTCCACATAGATGGATTATATACCCAAACATGCTTAGGATCTTTCACTACCAACGTAGTAGTAATAGTGAATGAACCGTATTCAGCCAATTTATTGGTTGTAGCATACTTGAACTTAATTACATAAGTACCTGCATGCAATGCCGGTTTCAATCCGAAGTAGATATAGTTATTTAAAGTAGTAGCCGTTCCTGAAACATTAGAATAATCAATTCTCAGATTCTTGCTATCATCAGCTGTCAAACTCCAACCAGTGAATTCTTCACCATCTTTCTTAACCTCAACTACAGGATTTGCGCCATAGTATTCAACAAACTTCTCTTTGCTTATTTTCAGCTTATTGAAGTATTGGTCAAAGTCAATCTTAAGACCATCTACCTTATACAGATAATCTAACTCACCAGCGGTGTCCACGTGTTTGAAAGGAACTTCCTGATCCAATATTAAACCACCACCATAGATGGGTGAACAAGCAAGCGTCTGAGGAAGCAAATCTTTATTAATAAAGTCTTCTGTCAACTGTTCGTGTTGTGTAATCTTTATTTTCAGCAACTTAGTCATTACAAAGACGCCATCTACGTACATTTGAACTTTCAGAACAGGTTCACGGTCAATAGCGGCATCCTGTTGATTAATCACAGAGATTGTACTTCCATCAAGTTTCAGATATCTGAAAGTCTGATCAACTTCTCCTAAAGGATTTGACATCAATTCATATTTGAATGTAACGTTTTCGAATCCCAGATCAGTCAGCAAATATTGACCGTCCTTTGCATTAAACCCTGTATTGGTATGGAATTTTGTAGCAATCCCTTTCAGTACCGTATTCAAATCCAAAGACTCAGTATATTTCAGTTTCAACAAAGGCTGGATAGCTGCCACCTTAGCATTTACTAATGCTTGGTCTACTTTACCGTCTTTCGTTACATCTGCCAACTTATAAATTGCAGTCAATTCAGTCAGAACCTGAGCTTCCTGATCAATCACTGCAGGTCTGTCAGTTCCCTTAAGCGGCATAGCAATAGTTGTTTCTTGTTGTTCAACTACCATACGTTTTGCAGCAACATAGTCAGACACTACATTAACATTTTCAGCAGCACCTAATTGTTCATTTGTATTCTTAACTACATAAGCAAGCATGTTAGCCTTACCTAGACCGTTTTCTTTTACTTCACCATATTCATCTGCTTCAGAGAATGGTTTGCCAACAGGATTATTATATCTGCTAACCATAGTTCCATCCTCATTGTATTCAGTAAACATCTTAAATGCATTCTGATTCTCTGCATTATCACCAGCAGTAGCTTTTACGATCAATTTGCCACGATCTTCGTTAGGAACAACTTTAGCAATAGGTAATCCTATTTCAGTAACAGCTTTAGTTGCTACTGTAGCTGTTTTTTCGACAAAACTTACTCCTGTGTAATACTTAGGATTAACATTAGCCGGATTCAGTTTGTACTCAAATGTAGCCCATCCATTAACCAAAGTCGCATCTACAACCTTATTAGAACTGTTATATTCATATACAGGAGCTGCTTCCTTAGAGTTCTCATCATAACCAATAACCGGCAAAAATACTACATCTCCTAATTCTTTATGAATATTAGAAGGTACATGTACTAAAGAAGAAACAAAAGTAGCAGAGTATTTATAAACTGTAGCAGAAGTCGCTTCACCAGCTTCATTCTTCAGATTACTGAAAATATAGTAATCTCCCATATCTGCAACAGAAACGACTCCTGGGATAACCCAAGTCATATCAGTCTTGTTTTCCGGCTTCACTTCATTCTTGTACCAGAATCCGTCTTCACCTGGAATATAGGTATCACCGTCTTTACCTGGAGTACCCGGCTGTCCTGGTTCTCCCGGTTCACCCGGAGTACCTGGAGTTCCCGGCTCGCCCGGAGTGCCCGGTTCTCCTTGATCACCTTTATCACCTTTAGCCTTGAACTCTGTTTTCTTGCCATCCTGATACCAGTATCCGTCATCACCAATTGTCCATTGAGTACCATCTTTTCCGGCATCACCATTTTTGATGGTAAAGCTCTTACCGTTGCTCAATGTTACTTCCACACCACCGGTAATGTTCTCAACTTTTGTGATCACAGATCCCCCTTCGATCAGCTTGTTGATTTCCGCAATAGCGTTGGCATTTTCGGTTATCTTCTGCTCTAACCGATCGATATCGTCATCGTAGTCCTTACAACCTACATATGAAAATGTGGTTAGCGCCAATGCTCCGAAAAACATCACTCTAATAAATTTTTTCTTCATAACTACTTAAAAATTACATTAATAATATATTATTAAACACTAAGTTCAAATAATATTCGCCCGTTACTTTGTAGGTAACGGGAAACAGCCTGTAGCTACTTCTGAAGAAGCGTCTAAAGGGTAGACAAGAAACATAAGTATCAAAATATATTTAACCCCTGCTTTAGAATAGCAGCAGAGGGGAGGGAAATCTTTTGCAACAATAAGAGAGCATGGTGTGTTCTTCACAAAAAATCCGCAGTTTTGTTTGGTGTATTTCCTTTTTTTAGTAGTTTATCAGAAAAAATATCTTTTTTGTTTGCATGTTTTCCAAAATATGTTCATCTTTGCAGCGTATTATCTCCCCGTTACCTACAAAGTAACAGGCTTTAATTCAAATAATTACCTACCGAGAAAGACTTCCTAAAGGAAGAGAAAACCATTACATTCGCTTCATCAATTTTCTTATTCTTGAAAGGTTTCAGATAGGTCTCTGTGACAGTGATAGATGAATGTCCCATCGCTTCTGAAATGACACCGGGGTGCACCTCACAATAATAAGCCATCGTAGCCCATGTGTGACGCGCTGTATATGAACTCAGATCCGTAGTCAGTCCCAGCACTTGTTTCAGAATCATCAGCTGATAATTAAAGTTACGCAATGCCAACTGGTATTCCTTATATGCTTCCTCCGTTCCTTCCTTGCTGGAAATCAACGAAAAGAGATAAGGAGAAGCAGGATCGGTATTCATATGCTGTTTGATCAATTTCACCGCTTCCGGCAAAAGAGTCACAGTCAGCATTCTGCCTGTTTTCCTCCGACGATAAGTAAGGACATTTCCGTCTATATCATGTTTTTTCAGATAAGCAAGATCGACGAAAGGCATACCACGCAGCAAAAACATTAATATGAAAAAACCACGAGCACGCTGCAATTCCCTGTTTCCCGAGTGCAGCTGTTTCGGAAGATCTTTCATAAGACGTTCCATATCCTCTTTTTCCAATGCACGCTTTTTATCAGCACGTGTCCCCGTATAGACATACCGGAAATGATGCGGTACATAAGGTGCAATGCGTCGGTCTACTGCCCGATTGTACACAGCTCTCAGCGTACGCATATAAGTAGAAACCGTATTCCAGCTACAATTTCTTCCACGCAGATACGCTTCAAAACTTTTCAAAAACTCCGGAGTCACTTTTCGGAAAGGCAGATTCCCGCTTTCATTGAATGCAAGGATTGCACTCATGCTACTCCTGTAAATATGGGCGGTCCCATAATTCCCACTTTCCCGTAGCCCGTCGGCTACCTTCTTCATAAATGAAATTAAATTCCCCATTTTTTACTGTTTAAAATGATCAATAAAGGCTGCTGCAAAAGAGAAGTGAACCCTTCTCCACATTCCCCGGCAGTGCCTTTTTTCCTATTCCCAATCATAAAGATACAAATCTATTGCCACATTTGTTTGATGTAACCCCAAAAACATTCGATACCAGCTCACAGCCGATCATTTTCTCCAAAACATTTGGCTATCTGATAAATAATTCGTTACTTTGCACCGCTTTCGCGCAATCGCTGTCAAGAGAAGAGATACTTGGTATGTTGCGTTGTAACGATAAAACAATTTAATAATAGCAACAATGGATTTAATTAAAATTGCAGAAGAAGCATTTGCTACCGGTAAACAGCACCCGAGCTTCAAAGCAGGAGACACTGTAACAGTAGCATATCGTATCATCGAGGGTAACAAAGAACGTGTACAGTTGTACCGTGGTGTTGTTATCAAAATCGCCGGTCACGGAGACAAGAAACGTTTTACTGTACGTAAAATGTCAGGTACTGTAGGTGTAGAAAGAATTTTTCCAATCGAATCACCGGCTATCGATAGCATCGAAGTGAACAAGGTAGGTAAAGTTCGTCGCGCTAAATTGTATTACCTGCGCGCTCTTACTGGTAAGAAAGCTAGAATCAAAGAAAAAAGAGTTAACAACTAAGCTGAACTCTGAGATTCGAAATAAAAAAGAGGAAGTTCCGGCAACGGGATTTCCTCTTTTTTATTTCAAGCCAGCTCTCTTCCATACTTTTGTCATAGCGAGCATTTGAACATAGTGACACCATCCTGCCGGTATAGTGTCACTATACCTACGGGATACTGACACTATGCGATCAGGATAGTGTCACCATCGCAAAAATCTCTATTGTTCGATTGACAACAATAGTGAAAGTGGAGTTCAATGTCCCATCTTTAAGATTTCTATTATTAAAAAGCAGAGAGAAACCTGTGTTCCAGACGAATTATTGCACAAAATGACTTATAAATATGCAATACACAACTGCTTTTCTGCATAAAATCCATGGATTATGCAAGTTTTAAAGGATTAAAAAGAGTTTTTGGTTTTAAAGGAACGAGGCGTTGGTTTTAAACCAACGGAATCTTTCTTTAAAACCAAGTTCATTTTACCCACCGAATATCACAAACTCATCTACTTTCAGACGATTTGAATTCTATTTCAACTCCTGTTCCCAACATCCAACAAATATCATTTTGTTACCTAGAAATAATATTCCCAAACAACACACTATTAGAAAGAGCGCAAACAGATCAAATAAATAGCAAAACACGATATATACAAGCACAAAGAGAACCATAGATGCAAAATTTATCGGTTATTCATAGAGCGGACCAGGAATTAATGTTTTTTTAGCAACCATAGACGCATAAAATGTTCTAAAGTCTATTTCGAAGAAAAGATTCGTTTTTCCATATAAGTACCTATCACCACCTACCTCCCCACTTTATATATTGAAAAATAGTACATTGTTTTGTTTTTCAATACATAATATTTTTTTTTGAATAAAAGAGTGCAATCATGAGAGTATAGCCAAAAGTAAAATAATTGAGATGTTAAAAACGTATAGATATGGCAAAGATTCAGAATGAGACTGCTTATAAAGCTGCAATGGAAAGAATAGAAGAACTTCTTCCATTAGTTGATGATGACACTCCTTTATCTGACAAAAATCTTATTGAACTAGATTTATTGTCAGCACTTGTAGAGGAATACAAGGATGAGTATTATCCAATAAAAACTCCTTCTTTGGTTGATATCATGAAACTTCGTATGTATGAAATGGGACTCAGTCAGGCTAAATTATCAGAATTGCTTGGAGTCAGTCCTTCCCGTATCAGTGATTATTTTACTGGCAGAAGCGAACCAACCTTAAAAGTAGCTCGTGAAATTAGCAGAAAATTGAATATCGATGTCAATATTGTATTAGGGGTATAAGATTCTTTGTTATTTTTCAGCATGCCTGTAAAACCAAAAATCCCCGGAAACTCAACGCCCCCGGGGATCCAATTACCTTTATTATAAAAAAATGATATTATTCTTTCAGATCTTTCAATTCCCAAGCCAAAGCACTGGCACCCAGTACAGCAGCGTCAGAATCTTTCAGTTCGGAAACAAGCAATTTAGTCTTGCCTTTGTAGATATTCAGGATATTGTCATCGATTGCTTTCTGAATCGGCTTCATAATATAATCACCCGACTTAGCCAAACCACCGAACAATACAATTGCTTCAGGGCTGGAGAATGCAATAGCGTCTGCCAAAGCCTCACCTAAAATATTACCTGTAAATTCGAAGATTTCCTGTGCCAGTTTATCACCTTGTACAGCTGCATCATATACATCTTTTGAAGTGATGTTTTCAGCAGGAATATTACGAAGCAAGCTTGCATCAGTACGAGCAGCCAGGAATTCACGAGCAGTACGAGCTACACCGGTAGCCGAACAGTAAGTTTCCAGACAACCTTTACGACCGCAACCACAAACACGACCGTCACGACGTGCAATTACGTGGCCCAATTCTCCGGCAAAACCGTCATGACCATAAACCATCTGACCGTTGATAACGATACCGCTACCTACACCTGTACCCAGAGTGATCATAATAAAATCTTTCATACCACGGGCAGCGCCGTAAGTCATTTCACCGATAGCAGCAGCATTAGCATCATTGGTCAAAGCAGTAGGAATACCCAGTCTTTCTTCAAACATAGCAGCCAACGGAAGAATTCCTTTCCAAGGCAAGTTCGGAGCAAATTCAATAGTTCCGGTATAATAGTTACCATTAGGAGCACCGACACCGATACCTCTGATCTTATCTACACCACCATTAGCAATGATCAACGGAAGCAAGTTTTTGCATACTTCGTCAGCATATTCTGCAGCAGTCGGATAGCCGGCTGTTTTAATCGAGCTACTGGCAATAATAGTTCCGCGTGCGTCTACAATCCCAAAGACGGTGTTTGTTCCGCCTATGTCAATACCTACTACGTAGGGTTTCTCCATGTTTGAATTCATGATACTTTATTTAAAAGGGTTAGTTAATTATAAAGTTTACTGCACACAAATTACGTAAAGAAGATTGAGTCTACAAAATGTTTTTTCAAAAAAGTTCACTCTGTTTGCAACTTTTCGTATCTTTCATGCGTCTAATAGTGAAAAATAAAAAGAAAAAAGAAACTTAATAAGGGAAATTGTGATAAAACTAACAGACATTAACAAGACCTACAACAACGGAGCACCTCTCCATGTACTCAAGGGCATCAATCTCGACATTCAGCGAGGTGAGTTCGTTTCCATCATGGGAGCTTCGGGTTCAGGCAAATCTACTTTACTAAACATATTAGGAATACTCGATAACTACGATACCGGGGATTATTATCTGAACAACGTACTTATCAAAGACTTGAGCGAAACGAAAGCCGCCGAGTATCGAAACCGTATGATCGGATTTATCTTCCAGTCATTCAACCTGATATCATTCAAGGATGCCGTAGAAAACGTGGCACTTCCCTTATTTTATCAAGGTGTAAGCCGCAAAAAGCGAAATGCACTCGCTCTGGAATATCTCGACCGGCTGGGACTAAAGGAGTGGGCACACCACATGCCAAATGAAATGAGTGGCGGTCAGAAACAACGTGTAGCCATCGCCCGCGCATTAATCACCCAGCCGCAGATCATCCTTGCCGACGAACCGACAGGTGCTCTGGACAGCAAAACTTCCGTAGAAGTAATGCAGATATTGAAAGACTTGCATCGAATGGGAATGACCATCGTCGTCGTAACCCACGAAAGTGGTGTTGCCAACCAAACGGACAAGATCATCCATATCAAAGATGGTATTATCGAACGGATTGAAGAGAACCTCGACCACGACGCCTCTCCATTCGGCCAAAACGGAATTATGAAATAAGTAATAGGTAATAAGTATTAAGTATTAATTCCATGCGGTCACAGCGCAGCCTAATACCTATTACCTATTACTTATTACTTATAACCTATTACTTATAACTTATTACTTATAACTTATTACTTAAAATATGATTGATATTTGGCAAGAAATATATAGTACCATCAAACGCAATAAGTTGAGGACTTTTCTCACCGGATTTGCCGTCGCATGGGGAATATTTATGCTCATCGTCCTGCTGGGTGCCGGCAACGGGCTGATTCACGCATTCGAACAGTCGGCTTCGGAACGGGCCATGAACTCCATCAAAATTTTTCCGGGATGGACCAGTAAATCATACGACGGTCTGAAGGAAGGAAGGCGGATACGACTGGATAACAAAGACTTGAATACGACCAATAAGAATTTTCCGGATCATGTCATCAAGGCCGGAGCAACCGTATATCAGGGAGGTGTGAACCTTAGCTTCGGACCGGAATATGTCAACCTGAATCTTTCTGGAGTATATCCCAACCATACGGAAGTGGAAGTAGTAAAGCTTTTCAAGGGACGTTTCATTAACGAAATCGACATTAAAGAACGACGGAAAGTAATTGTACTCCACAAAAAGACTGCCGAAATCCTGTTCGACAAAACACATACTGACCCCATCGGACAATTCGTGAATGCGGGCAATGTTGTCTATCAGGTAGTAGGACTGTACAATGACAAAGGTGACAGCGGAGACAGCGATGCTTATCTTCCGTTCACAACCCTGCAAACGATTTATAATAAAGGAGACAAGCTGAATAACCTCATCATGACCACCAAGAATTTGGAAACAATAGAGTCTAACGAGGAATTCGAAGCCCACTACCGTAAAGTGATCGGCGCCAACCAGCGTTTTGACCCGACCGATCATAGCGCCATCTGGATATGGAACCGTTTCACCAATTATCTGCAGCAACAGCAAGGATCGGCGATGCTTCGTATTGCCATTTGGGTGATTGGCATTTTCACCTTATTAAGCGGAATTGTCGGAGTTTCGAACATTATGCTGATTACCGTTAAAGAGCGTACCCGAGAATTTGGCATCCGCAAAGCGCTCGGAGCCAAACCACTTTCTATCCTTTGGCTGATTATCGTAGAGAGCGTCACGATTACCACCATATTCGGATATATAGGTATGGTTGCAGGTATCGGAGCCACCGAATGGATGAACAATGCCTTCGGAAACCAGACTATGGACAACGGTATATGGTCCGAAACGGTATTCCTGAATCCAACGGTCGACATAGGAATCGCCATCCAAGCTACACTCACATTAGTAATAGCCGGAACATTAGCCGGATTGTTCCCTGCCCGCAAAGCAGTCAGCATCCGACCGATCGAAGCACTTAGAGCCGATTAAAGATTATGAGAATAGACATAGATACTTGTGAGGAAATCCTCATCACCATCACAAGAAATAAAACGAGAAGCCTGCTGACGGCATTCGGCGTATTCTGGGGAATCTTCATGCTCGTGGCGCTTATCGGCGGCGGACAGGGATTGCAGGATATGATGCAAAAGAACTTTGAGGGATTTGCCACCAACTCCGGCTTCCTTGCCGCCCAAAAAACGGGAGAAGCCTACAAAGGATTTCGTAAAGGACGCTGGTGGGATCTGGAAGCCATCGACATCGAACGCCTCCGCTCGCAGGTAAAGGATGTGGAAGTCATCACCCCTTCCGTTGCCCGTTGGGGATCCAACGCTATTTATGGAGACAAGAAATACGATTGTAGTGTGAAAGGATTATATCCCGACTATCTCCATATCGAATCACAAGAAATGGCATACGGGCGTTTTATCAACGACGTAGATATCCGTGAAGCGCGTAAGGTCTGCGTTATTGGCAAGCGTGTTTACGAAAGCCTGTTCAAACCGGGAGAAGACCCGTGTGGCAAATATGTACGGGTAGACGGCATCTACTATCAAGTCATCGGCATGTCTTCTTCCGAAGGAGATATGAACATACAGGGCCGTGCCTCCGAGGCTGTTACCCTTCCATTCACCACCATGCAGCAGACTTATAATCTAGGCGGACAAATTGATGTAATCTGCTTCACCGTCAAACGGGGCGTAAAGGTTTCCGATGTACAACCCCAAATGGAAGAAATCATCAAGGCAGCACACTATATTGCTCCTAATGACAAGCAGGCGCTTATGTATCTGAACGCTGAGGCTATGTTTTCCATGGTAGACAACTTATTCACCGGTATCCATATTCTGATCTGGATGGTAGGTTTGGGTACCTTGCTGGCAGGCGCCATTGGTGTATCGAATATCATGATGGTGACAGTGAAAGAACGCACTACAGAAATCGGCATACGCCGTGCCATCGGTGCACGCCCCAAAGACATCCTGCAGCAAATCTTATCTGAAAGCATGGTCTTGACAACCATCGCCGGCATGTTCGGAATTTCTTTCGCTGTCATGGTGCTGCAACTGGTTGAGATGGGAGCGAACTCCAACGGAGGAGATGCTCATTTCCAAGTCAGCTTCGGATTAGCAGTCGGAACCTGTGCCCTGCTGATCGCATTAGGTATGTTGGCAGGACTGGCACCTGCTTACCGTGCGATGGCTATCAAACCGATTGAAGCGATCAGAGATGAGTAGAAGTGGAGAGTTGAGAAGGGAGAGTTGAGAGTTAAATGAAGAATTAAAAATTAAACATATATATTCAAGATGAAAAAGTATCTGAAAATCACATTATTGGTAATTATTGCCATAATCCTTGTCGGAACGTTCGTATTTCTTTATCAGAAATCCAAGCCTAAAGTGATCGTATATGAAACACTGGCAGCAGAAGTCACGGACCTTGAAAAGACTACAGTAGCCACCGGAAAGGTAGAGCCGAGAGATGAAATTTTAATCAAGCCTCAGATTTCCGGTATTGTAGACGAGGTATTCAAAGAAGCGGGACAGAGCGTAAAAAAAGGGGAAGTGATCGCGAAAGTCAAAGTAATTCCCGAACTCGGACAACTGAACTCCGCAGAAAGTCGTGTCCGCCTGGCAGAGATCAATGCAAAGCAGGCCGAAACAGACTTTACCCGTATCAAGAAGTTATATGAAGATCAGCTTATCAGTCGTGAAGATTACGAAAAAGGAGAAGTAGCGGTAAAGCAGGCACGGGAAGAGAATCAGACTGCCAAAGATAATCTGGAAATTATAAAAGAAGGAATCACTAAAAACAGTGCTTCATTCAGTAGCACCATGATCCGCTCTACTATTGACGGATTAATTCTGGACGTACCAGTGAAAGCCGGTAACTCCGTAATCATGAGTAATACATTCAACGACGGTACTACCATTGCTACGGTAGCAAACATGAACGATCTGATTTTCAGGGGAAATATTGACGAAACCGAAGTGGGTCGCATCCATGAGGGAATGCCGATTAAACTGACGATCGGAGCTTTACAGAATCTGACTTTTGATGCTATTCTCGAATATATTTCACCGAAAGGAGTAGAAACCAACGGAGCCAATCAATTTGAAATCAAAGCTGCTATCACAGTTCCGGATACCGTGCAGATTCGTTCCGGCTATTCTGCCAATGCAGAGATTGTGCTCCAGCGTGCCAGCAAAGTGCTGGCAGTACCCGAAAGTACGATTGAGTTCAGCGGTGACTCTACATTTGTGTATATCATGACGGACTCCGTACCACAACAGAAATTCGAACGTACACAGGTGACTACCGGAATGAGTGACGGTATCAAGATTGAGATAAAAAAAGGTGTAACCGCTCAGACCAAGTTACGCGGTGCTGAGAAAAAAGATAAATAACTGACATCCAATGAAAGTAATCAATAAAATGATGGCAATCATCCTGTTGAGCGGAACCGGTATCGGTTCTGTTCAAGCACAGGATACCACTCCGCAGACATGGACTTTACGGCAATGCATCGACTATGCCATCGAGCATAACATCGACATCCGCCAGACAGCCAATGAAGCCGAACAAAATAAGATTAGTGTAAACACCGCTAAATGGGCACGTCTGCCGAACTTAAACGGTGGTATCAGCCAGGGGTGGAGCTGGGGACGTACAGCTTCTCCGAAAGATAATTCATATAGTGATACTAACAGTTCCAGTACGGGAGTGAACTTAAGTACTAATGTACCTCTCTTCACAGGCTTACAATTATCCAATCAATATTCCCTTGCCAAGCTCAATTTACAGGCTGCTATCGAGGACCTGAATAAAGCCAAAGAGGATATTGCAATCAATGTTACCTCTGCCTATCTGCAAGTGCTTTTCAATCTGGAATTGAACAAGGTAGCACAAAATCAGGTTGAGTTAAGCAAAGATCAGCTGAAACGTATCAAAGGACTGCATGATGTCGGCAAGGCTTCACCGGCGGAGGTAGCTGAAGCGCAGGCACGTGTAGCACAGGATGAGATGACAGCCGTACAGGCAGACAATACATATAAATTGTCACTATTAAGTCTCAGCCAGTTATTAGAACTGCCTACACCGGAAGGTTTCGTTCTTGAGAATCCAAAAGAAGAACTGAAATTTGAACCTCTAACAGCTCCGGATGACATTTATATCCAGGCGATTGCCTATAAGCCCGGCATCAAGGCAGCAGAATATCGCTTACAAGGTAGTTTAAAAAACATTCGTATCGCTCAAAGTGAATTCTACCCCCAACTTTCTTTCAGTGCAGGGCTAGGAAGCAGCTACTATACACTCAACGGTGAAGCAGAATCCGGTTTTGCCCGTCAATTAAAAAATAACCTGAGCAAATCTATTTCTTTCAACCTGAGCGTTCCGATCTTCAACCGTTTTAGCACTCGTAATCGGGTACGCACTGCCCGCCTACAACAGTCAAACCTTGCTTTGCAACTGGACAACACCAAGAAAGTTCTTTATAAAGAAATCCAGCAAGCCTGGTATAATGCAGTAGCTGCAGAAAGTAAATATAACTCCAGCGAAGTTGCAGTGAAAGCCAACGAAGAATCTTTTCGGTTGATGAGCGAAAAATTCAATAACGGTAAAGCTACTTTTGTGGAATACAATGAAGCGAAACTAAACCTGACCAAAGCACTGTCGGATAAACTGCAAGCTAAATACGATTATCTGTTCCGTACTAAAATACTGGATTTCTATAAAGGAGAAATCATAGAATAGAACAGATTTCCGGCTATTTATCAAAAAGCCTTAAAAATAGAATACATCGGAAAAGTATTCTATTTTTAAGGCTTTACTCATGTTTTCAAACTCACAAAAAACACTTGTTATTTATGTAAGAGATTTCTAAAACATATCCACCGGTTCATCCGTTACTATAGAAAGAACCAACAGTTATGAAACATATTATCATCGCAGTGATTCTAATAATTAGTAATGTATTTTTAGGAATTGCAAAACCAATGAAAAGTCAAGCGGAAATTTATTTTGCAGGAGGATGTTTTTGGGGAACCGAACACTTCCTGAAACAAATCAGAGGGGTAGAAAGTACTCAGGTGGGATATGCCAACAGCACCGTTGCCAATCCCAGTTATGAACAGGTGTGTTCGGGCAAGACAAATGCTGCCGAAACAGTGAAGGTTGTTTATGATCCGGAAGAAGTAAATCTGAGTTTATTGCTCAACCTCTATTTTCAGACAATCGATCCGACCAGCCTCAACCGACAGGGGAACGATCGTGGTACACAGTACAGAACCGGTATATATTATATCAATAAAGCCGATCTCCCCACCATCAATCAGGCGATCCAGGCATTAGCCACTCAATACAACAAACCGATTGCCGTTGAAGTGGAACCGTTGACAAACTTTTATCCGGCAGAAGTCTATCATCAGGATTATCTGGATAAGAATCCGGGCGGATATTGCCATATCAATCCGGCTTTATTTGAAATGGCACGAAAAGCGAATGCTCCCAAGACCGCAACTTATCAAAAACCGGATGATGCCACTCTCCGTAAGAAATTATCTGCCGAACAGTATGCAGTGACTCAGAAAAATGCCACAGAGCCAGCTTTCCATAACGAGTTCTGGAATGAACACCGCCCCGGCATTTATGTAGATATCACCACCGGAGAACCGTTGTTTGTTTCCACAGACAAATTTGATTCCGGTTGTGGATGGCCCAGTTTTTCCAAACCGATTCAGAAAGAGCTGATCGCAGAGAAGAAAGATACTACTCACGGAATGATACGGACAGAAGTACGCAGCAAGACAGGAGATGCGCATTTAGGACATGTATTTACAGACGGGCCAAAGGACAAAGGCGGATTGCGGTATTGTATCAATAGTGCTTCGCTGCGTTTTATCCCGAAAGAAAAAATGAAAGAAGAAGGATATGGAGAATATCTGCCGCTCATTAAATAGAACAATCTAGTAAACAGCACCGGTTTCAGACAGATACAATAAAAACGGCGGATTCCCTCGTTTGGGTAATCCACCGTTTTCGTTTGTTAAAACCTTAAGAGAGAAAGAGAATTTCACAATCCCCGGTATTGTTATCTTCCGGCAAGCAGCAAGTCTGCTTCATCTGTTACCGGAATCTGTATATTCATAGCCCAGTTGCCGGCTGATTCTTCAATCCATTTATAGTCATTCCACTTGTAGTTCATATACGCGATCGGCATATTAGCATCATTCAGTTCATAAACACTCTTTTCTACAGAATCATCATAAGCTCTGTGAGAATTATTCCAACGTGCATATACCAATGTGATTTCATTAGAAGAATAAGTATAATCGATCTTGAAATACGGAATCCATTTTTCAGTGGATGAATCCCACTTGAAAGCTTCTTTAGCTGTTACTCTCTTTTGATCATCATAAGTAAAATCATATTTCATGTGACGATAGAGAGAACCATCCAGTCTGTAAATCACCTTCGAAACAACAAGATCATCTACTTTCTCTTCATTAGTAATGAAGTTATTGTCCTGTGCTTTCAACTCTGTATTGGCGATACCGGCAACTACCATTGCCACTAAAACCATCATTCTGAATAATACTGTAGTTTTCATAATTGTATATTTTTTATTAGTTCAACTTTCTTTTTTTGTTCTTCTGTTTATTAGACGGAACGTCTATATGGAATGGTTGCAACTATCTGAACTTTTTTTTCATTTCTTTTGTTGCCCGCCTTCGAATATATAAATGCAATGGGCATGCCAAAAAGATAAATACTTAATAGTCAGCGGAAAGAAGAAAAACTGAGATGTACGAAAATGAACAGTTGTACGCTCATAAGCGGACACACTAATAAAAAAAGACTGCTTATATCTTGTTGAACAGAATATTATCTACCTTTGCAGCCAATAACTTATTAAAGGCAAAAGATGAAAAAGAACAGCAAAAAAAGTATTCTTCTTCTATCAATCGGAGGAGGCTTGTTTATCTGCCTTATCAGTATCTATTTGAGCCGCAATATGCTTCTGCAAAGCATAACTAACAAGCGTACGACTCATATCGAACAAACATACGGACTGCAAATTCATTATCAGAATCTACAGATGAAGGGATGTAGCGAAATTACTCTGCAAGGGCTTTCCATCGTTCCCGACCAACGGGATACCCTTCTTACACTACAATCTGTCAATGTCAGACTGAATTTTTGGAAACTGCTGAAAGGAAATATTGAAGTCCGCAACGTCCACATGAATGGACTGGCAATCGCTTTTATCAAACGGGACAGTGCAGCCAACTATGATTTTCTATTCTCCGGACACCACCCGGAAGCAACTACAGAGCCGGTCATAGAAACCAATTACGCCCATCGCATCAACCGAATATTAAACTTAATATATGGTTTCTTCCCCGAAAACGGTCAACTGACTCAACTTAATATAACCGAACGGAAAGACAGCAATTTCGTAACAGTCAATATCCCCACCTTTACAATCGAAAACAATCGCTTTCAGTCCACCATCAAGATAAAAGAAGATACGCTGACTCAACAATGGAAAGCAGCAGGAGAGTTGAACAGAAAGGTACATACCCTGCAGGCAGAACTTTTTGCCACAGAGCAAAAGAAAGTTTCACTACCGTATATCAACCGCCGTTTTGGAGCAGAAGTTACTTTCGATACCTTATATTATAGTATGACTAAAGAAAATCGTACCGAAAACCAACTGCAACTTGACGGTACGGCGAAAGTAAGCGGACTTGATGTATTTCACAAAGCACTCTCTCCCGAAGTGATCCATCTGGATCGCGGACAACTCACGTATCAGATGAATATCGGCAAGCAAACGCTGGAACTGGACAGTACGACGACGGTATTATTCAACCAAATAAAATTTCATCCTTATCTGCGGGCAGAAAAGAATGAAAATCAATGGCACTTCACTGCTGCCACAGATAAATCATGGTTTCCGGCCGACGAACTATTCAGTTCTTTGCCCAAAGGCTTATTCAGCAATCTGGAAGGTATAAAAACAAGTGGTGAGCTGGCTTATCATTTTCTGTTAGATATCGATTTTGCCCGACTAGACAGCCTTAAGTTTGAGTCCGAATTGAAAGAAAAAGATTTTCGGATAATAGAATATGGTGCAACATCTCTTTCAAAAATGAGTGAAGAGTTTGTCTATACCGCCTATGAAAACGGAATACCGGTCAAAACATTTCCTGTCGGACCTTCATGGGAACATTTTACTCCTTTGGACAGCATTTCTCCATTGCTGCGGATGTCTGTCATGCAAAGTGAGGACGGAGCTTTTTTCTACCACAAGGGCTTTTTGCCTGATGCGATGCGTGAAGCTTTGATTTACGACCTGCAAGTCGAACGTTTCGCCAGAGGAGGCAGCACAATTACCATGCAGCTGGTAAAAAACGTATTTCTCAACCGGAACAAGAACTTTGCCCGCAAATTGGAAGAAGCACTCATCGTATGGCTGATAGAGACAGAAAGGCTGACTTCTAAAGAACGTATGTATGAAGTTTATCTGAACATAGCCGAATGGGGACCGCTGGTTTATGGTATTCAGGAAGCCTCTGCCTATTATTTCGGCAAACGCCCTTCGCAACTCACGACCGAAGAAAGTATTTTTCTAGCTTCTATTATCCCGAAGCCTAAACACTTCCGCAGTTCCTTTGCGGAAAACGGACGGTTAAAAGAGAATATGGAAGGCTATTATAAGCTGATTGCCGGACGCCTCGCCAAGAAAGGGTTAATAAGTGAAATCGAGGCGGATAGTATCCGCCCCGATATCCAAGTTACGGGCGACGCCCTGAATAGTCTAGTCGGCGAAACGCCGGAGTCCAGTTCTCCTACCGCTGAGGAGCAATAATTTATTAATAAAGGAATAGGTTTTATCTTCTTGAGCTGCTTCCTCTTTCTGAAGAACGGGAAGAAGAACCTCGGTTGCTGTTGCTTCTCGAACTTTCTGAAGATGAGCTTCTTTCTGTTGATCTGCCGGATACGTTCCCTCTGCTGGAACTACTGCCGGAATTGCTGTTCCTACCGGAGCTGCTGCCACGGTTTGTGCTCGTACCACTACTTGTCGGACGGCGACTGGAATTCGAAGACCCTGAATTCGTTTCCGGACGACGATTAGAATTCGGAGTACTTGTACTCGTTCCCGGACGACTTCCTGAATGACGATCTCCTTCACCTCTGTTGTGGCCTCTGCCCGGAGTTACTTCCTTGTTCGGTTTATCATTTCTGCCCGGAGTGGACGGTCTCCTTGGAATAGACGGTCGTTCATTGACCGAAGGTCTTTCAGAGTTGGAAGGTCTTCCGGAAGTGGACGGCCTGCCCGATGTAGATGGTCTGCCTGAAGTGGACGGTCTATGGTCCGTTTCAGGACGAGGACGGGAAGTATTTCCCGGACGTCCTGATGTATTAGGCCGTGACGTTGTTCCCGGACGTCCCGAAGTACCCGGTCGGGTAGGTGCATTATGCGGACGAACGGAAGTGTTCGGACGGAAACGTACAGAACCGAAGTCTGAACGACGATAAGAATGGAATACCCGCTGATCTCTTACCCGATATGGCGTAGGATAGTGCACAAGATTATTATATCTTCCCCGATAATAACTCACATGATGAATATGCGGACGATAATGTGCACCACAGTAAGTCCGATAATGATAAGGTACACCAAAATAGAATAAACTACGATTCGGATAATTGATATAAATCCGGAAACTCCATCTTCCTCCGGTGACATAAATGGGACGATAGAAATACTCAGCTCCCAGGAATCTGCGGTATTGCGCATCGCTCAACACCCAACGAAGATCATCGTTGCGAATATCCAGCGCTTCATAGTAATCATCCAATGCCCACTCATCACCCCGTACTACATAATCCATAATATTACGAAGCGAATAAATGAAATCATAGTTAATCTCATACACGTCATTATATTGGGGATTATTCAGGTCCAGTTCGTATGCCATCTTATCAGTAAGGAAACGTGTCTCCTTACGTACCTTGCTGGTACTCATTCCCGCCATTACAGTGGTACTGGCAGTCACGACTAACAATATAAATAGAATTCTTTTCATGGTTTCATTCTTTTTTAGTTACGTCCGCTATCGTAAGATTCCGCAAACTCCCTCATCTCTCTTTTGTCCATCTCAAAAGTGAAAACATCCGTCAGTATGGAGAAGTTCTTCTTATCTGCGATTTTCGGATAAAGTTTCTTTATCATATTCTTTTTATCTGTCTGAAAAGTACACATATCCACCAATTTACGGCATTGGGCACAAGTGAATCCCGAAGGAGGTACAACTTCATCCAGCATTCTGGTACGGTCAGACTCAAAAGATTTACCTCTATACTCATTGAAGAAACGGTCAAAATCGGCTGAACTCATAGCTCTGGGCCGTACATATCCTACGTCTCCCGGTCGTTGGTCACCGTGGTAAGCCTGGATATATTCCTTCATCTTGTCACGGTCAAAAGACGAAAAGAGCTTATTGACGACCGAAGCAAAATTTTCTTTATCCACAATTTGCGGATACATACGTTTCATCACAGTCATCTGGGCATCCGAACCACTTATCTGATCAATGATCTTTCCGCACTGGGCAGAAGTAAAATTGCAATCCAACAAAACGTCATCTATATATTTAATCTGCTCATCAGACATGATCACCATCCGGAAATCACTAAGAAAACGATCAAACTCATCACGCATCATAAGTGTTCTGCGACGGGGACTTTCTTCATAGCGTGGCGGACGAACCGGATCCGTATTGGTTACAACAACGGAAGGAGACATCACAACCGGAGGCGGCGGAAGAAGTATTTCATCACCATTAAAGGTATCCATACCCGTAACTCTTCCATCTGCAAAATATACAATAATCTTGATCGAGTTGCCGTAAAGCACTGAAGAAATCCGGTGGTACTCCCATTCCTCGCCACCTCCGTCAAAACGTCTGTAATCCGGTTTACCCAAGATTTTTTCTACATTCTGCCGGGACATTCCCTGCTGAACCTCCATCACTTGCTTGTTGGATACGTAATAAGTAGAACAGCTACCGAGTATTACCCACAACGTGAAAAACAGGATTATATGTATATTTTTCATAACCGTATCGTTTTTAGTGAACTAATGTATGATCAGCGTCCTTCGTATTCCTTGATGAAATCGTTCATTTTGGTCTTGTTACTGGAGAATGTAAGAGTACCGATCACTGTAAAGAAAGCCTCTTTATCTACAATATTGGGATACATCATTTTCATAATCTTCAGCCGTTCATTATCAAAGGTATAGAACTTCACCAGTTGAAGACACTGCTCCGATGTAAAATCAGAGTTCGCCAATGCAGTTGTAATCAACCCCATACGATCTTTTTCAAAAGGCTCATTCTTCACACTATCAAAGAACTTCTTGAAAAGTTGGTCATTCATCACTCTGTCGTAGCGGTTATAGTCCGGACGGTGTCCACCCTGACCGTTTCCCGGTCTTCCGGGTCTGCCCGGACGGATATCTCCACGTTCTTCTACAATGATATCTTTTACTTCGTTTCCGTTAAAGTAAACGCGGTCATTATACAACCGTTCTCCTTTCCATACACGTTCTCCCGGGCGAGTCGGGCGGGAAGCGTACACTTCAATGGTATAATTTCCCGGTTTCAGATTGGCAACGAAACAAGTAGTAGTAGGATAACACATCTGCCTTCCGCCAAAATAAACAAGAATCGGAGTATCTCCGCCATCAATCCGGATTCCGCTGACAGGCTGCGCTTTTAAAGAAAGGGCAGCGAGCAAAATACAGAAACTTATTATTATCTTACGCATAGCTTATCTGTTTTTAAAATTATTATCTTTAACTGATATCACAAAAATAGGGTGAGAAAACTCCCCACCCCAATGATTCTCTCTATTCCTGCATAGGGATTTCCCTATTCTGTTTAGGATTCTGCCAAAGTGATGCCGTTCTCATGCAAAGAAATCAATCGTTTCTTATACAAGTCACCTACACCTTTCTTAAAAGTTTTCTTGCTGACACCAAAGGTATCGTAAATATCTTCCGCAGGACTTTTATCGTTCAGATTGATCCGTCCGCCATGTTCCCGAATATACTCCAACAGTGTCTTCGAGAAATCATCGACTTTCTCAAATCCCGGTTTCTGAAGTATCAGGTCCACCTTACCATCTTCGCGTACCTGTTTCACAAACGCCTTCATCTGCATACCGGTCTCCAATGCACGGAATATTTCATTTTCATACAGCAATCCGCTATACTTATTGTCTATAATCGCTTTGAAACCCAAGTCCGTCTTCTGCCAGATCAGAATATCCACTTCCGCACCCGGAGCATAATCGGGCATATCTTTCGACAGGTAGCGTTCTACCTTCGCCGAAGCTACAATACGATAACTTTCCTCATCCACATGAGCATGGACCACGTAGGATCTTCCCACCTGCATTTTCATCTTCTGCTCACTGAAAGGTACAAATAAGTCTTTCATCAATCCCCAGTTGAGGAATGCCCCGAACTGGTTCACCCAAGAGACTTCGAGACAGGCGAACTGCCCTACCTGCACCAACGGAGTCAGTGTCGTGGCAATCAGTCTTTCGTCAATATCCAGATAAAGAAATACATTCAACATATCCCCTACCTTACAGTCTTCGGGTACATAACGGGTGGGCAGCAGGATTTCACCTTCATCTCCTCCGTCGAGATACAAACCGAAATCGACTTCCTTTACCACTTCGAGTTGGTTGAATTTTCCTAATTCGATACTCATACTTTTTAAAATTATTGTTTTTATGAAAGACAAAGATAATGAAAAGCAACAGATTTCACCCAAACATTGTTGAACGGATTATTAAAAATCGGCACATAAAAATCAGCATTAAGAGGCTACATTGAAAATAAACATTATTTTTGTAGAATAAAATGATTAATACATATGAAAAAACACCTGATACGCAATCTGTTTCTCTTATTTTCCTTTTTACCTTTTATTGAAACCTTCGCCAATTGGAACAGTTTCATTATCAACTTCGATAAGAATCTCTATGGCAAAGGCGCTCAGACATGGAAGATAGCACCTTACGATGATAAATGGGTATTTTTTGCCAATAAGAACGGTATGTTACAATTCGACGGCAATGCGTGGAACGTTTTCCCGCTGAACAATACTTCAGATGTGCGTTCTGTTTTGGTATCTACCGCTCATAACCGGATTTATGCAGGAGGAATCAATGAGTTCGGCTATTATGAACCGGGCAGGGACGGCAGTTTAAAATATTACTGTATGTCGGATACGCTGAAAGATGATTGCCGCTATCTTGGCAATGTATGGAACATTCACGAAGCAGATAATATCATGTACTTTCAGGGAGACAGCCGCATAGTGAAATATCTGAACGGTAAGTATACCGCCATCGAGACGGATGCCAAGATTGACTGTTCGAGCATGATAAAGGGGATCTTGTATATCGGAACCGACCGGGGAGTATGGGTACTGGTAGGCAATACCCCTTTCCCGTTACAGGGTGCGGAAGACCTGGCATCAAAACGCATTCGTGGCATTATACCTTATAAAAGTGGCGTACTTGTGGTAACCGCCTATAATGGATTGTTTTACTGTGACGGACGCACAATGGAACCATTCGTTACCGGTGCCGAAGACTTCATGCGCGAAAATGAAGTATTCTGCGTGGCGGCAAAAAATGACCAGATTGCATTGGGTACTATTCATAAAGGCCTGATACTGATTGACTGCAAAACCATGAAGCTCAAATATTTCAATGAGAATAACGGACTTCACAATAACACAGTTCTTTCCGTTGCTTTTGATACTTTCGGCAATCTTTGGGCAGGACTGGATAGTGGCATTGACTATGTCTGCCTCACTTCTCCTTTTACGAATCTATATTCATACCCCTACTCTTATGGAGCGGGATATACGGCAGCAGTAAAAGACGGTTCTCTTTATTTAGGTACTAACCGTGGTTTATACTACACTTCCTATCCGGTGCAATCGAACGGTAACCTGCCCGATATCCGTCCCGTTCCGCAGTCAAGCGGCCAGGTCTGGAACCTCTGCCATATAGGAGACGAACTTTTCTGCCTGCACGACCGGGGAATTTTCCTGATTCAGGACAACGGAATGAAACGAGTGACGGACATCACCGGCGCATGGTGCTGTCAGCAGGTCATGAATCGTAAAGGCCTGATGTACATTGGTGTATACAACGGCATTTATCTAGTGGAAAAAACAGATGGAGAGTGGCGTGTCGTCTGCAAAATCGAAGGATTGAACGATTCCAGCCGTCTCTTCGAACAAGAGGATGCAAGAACTATCTGGATGTATAACACAGACCATATTACCCATATCAAGTTATCCGAAAATCTGACAAAGGTCACCAGCGTGAAAGATTATGATACCAAAGACGGCTTTCCTTCAAAAAATCATATATACCCCGCAAAAATTAAAGGTCGTATCTACTTTGCCACACCGTCCGGCATCTATAAACACAACATCCATAAAGATATCATGGAACCCTACCCGGATATGAACAATCTTCTGAACGGTACGGCAACCTATTCACGTCTGTTGGAATATAATGACCATCTCATCAGCTTAAGCCCTTATGAAATATGTATCGCCAATCTGGGAACTTATAAGAAAGGGGCTAATACCAGCATCAATCCTATCCGACAACCCAAGATAGAGTCGGTGCTCAACTTCGAGGCCATCATTCCCCTATCCGATTCATTGCTGGTTATTCCTAACGAAGACGGTTTCGCCCTTTTCAGCATTCCTGCTGTCAGAGAGCAACAAGACCGCAGTCACTCCTTATATATAAAGAATATGTATCTGTCTTATCCCAAAGACTCACTGGTATATACGGCCAATTTCCTAAAGCGAAAACCTGCACTGTCTATCGACTATGCACTGAATTCCATCCGTTTCGAATATGAGCTTTCTTCTTTAATTCTGAGTGACGACACCCATTTTCGTTATCGTCTGAACAAAGGAGAATGGTCGGACTTCACCGTTGCACGCACCAAGGAATACAGTAATCTGCCCGAAGGCGAATATATATTTGAAATCAAAGCCCTTTTCCCCGACGGCACTTCCTCTTCCGATGAAATATCATTCCGCATACTCCCGCCATGGTATCGCAGCGTAATGGCTTACATCTGCTACATCGTTCTGGCTCTCTTCGGTATGTGGGGTGTTTATCGATGGGACGATATGCGTGTGAAGCGTAAAAAGCAACAAGCCATTGTAGAAAAAGACAAAGAACTGTTTGAGATGGAAAAGGAATACGAAGAAGAAAAAGCCCGGAACGAAAAACAGATCATGCAACTGGAAAAAGAAAAGCTGGAGCATGACCTGCAACACAAAAGTCAGGAAATGGCCAACCTGATGATAAACTTCGTACGCAAGAACGAGATGCTGACCGAGATTAAGTCAGAAATAGCCAAAGTATCCGCCATGTTGAAAGGCGAAGGCTCCCGTGAAAGCAAACAGCAGCTCATACTGATCAACAGCAAAATTGATTCCAATATCCAGAGCGACGAGGTATTAAAGCGAATCGAAGACCAGTTCGACCTGATCCATAATAATTTCATGAAAAGGCTTCATGCCAAGCACCCCGATCTCTCCAACAATGAACGCATGATGTGCGCCTATCTGAAAATGAACCTTTCTACCAAAGAGATAGCACCGCTTCTGAATATCTCCGTCCGGGGGGTAGAGACGATCCGGTATCGTCTGCGCAAGAAGTTCAGTCTGGAACGGGAAGACAGTTTGACAGATTACTTAAGCAACTACCTCTGACACAAATAGTCACAACAACAGATTCGGAAACTGATTATTTTTCTGAATCTGTTGTTGTGACGTATCAAACGAACGTACCATTTATTTCCTAGTTATCAGTACGTTACTATAATCTGACGTATTGATAGCGTATTTTTTTTCCCGGTTTGACGTATTTATGAATAACATAATTTATCAAGCCGTATACCATTTAGCCTTATGTTTGCATCGTTCGGTTGCGAACATAAAAACGAGTATAGTTAATCTTAATTTAGTAAAACTCATGAAAAAGTTATTATCAGTTTTATTTCTATTAAGCTTCACCTTAGCTGCTGTATATGCACAGAATATACAGATAAAAGGTACGGTGGTAAGTGGTACGGACAACGAACCTCTGCCCGGAGTAAATGTGGTTGTGAAAGGGAATACTTCCACAGGTACAATCACCGATTTCAACGGTACTTTCACATTATCGGCACCCGCCGACGCTATTCTTTCCATCTCTTATATAGGATTCAAGTCACAGGAAATTGCGGTAAAAGGGCATAAAGATATTAAAATTGTCCTACAGGAAGACTCCGAGACATTGGACGAAGTGGTAGTAGTGGGTTATGGCGTCCAGAAGAAAAGCGTTGTGACGGCCTCTATCGCCAAAGTATCCGCTGATGATCTGGCCTCCACAGCCCCGGTACGTATGGACAATGCTCTGAAAGGTTTAGCTTCCGGTGTTACCGTTACATCCTCTTCCGGTCAGCCGGGTGCCGCTGCACAAATCCGCGTACGTGGGGTAGGTACCATTCGTACCGAGAACGGAGCCGCCGATCCTCTTTACATTGTAGACGGTATGCCGCTTGAAGGTGGGCTGGACTACCTGAATCCGAATGATATCGCTTCTATCGAAGTATTGAAAGATGCCGCTTCCGGAGCTGTCTACGGTGCACGTGCCGCCAACGGTGTTATCCTTGTTACCACCAAAACCGGCAAGATCGGCAAAACGAAAGTAACTTACGACTTTTCGTACGGCTGGCAGAGTGCCTGGAAAAAACGGGACGTACTGAATGCTTCGGAATACGCACTCATGATCAATGAAGGTGCGATCAATGCAGGTATCGCCCCAAAATTCAGTGACCCATACTCTTACGGTCAAGGCACTAATTGGCAAGACGAAGTATTTAACAACAATGCTCCGATGATGAACCACCAAGTGAGTGTGAGTGGTGCGAGCGAAAAAGTAAATTACCTCTTTTCTCTGGGCTTCTACACACAAGACGGTATCGTGGGAGGTAACTTCGACCGTTCCAACTACGAACGTCTGACACTGCGCAGCAATACACAGTACACCCTCTTCGACGAATCGAAAGAACGTAACTGGCTAAACAGCCTGAAGGTGACTTCCAACCTCTCTTATGCCCGCATTAAAAGTACGAATTTTGATGATAACTCTACCTGGGGCACACCATTGGGATCGGCACTCGCCCTGTCTCCCATACTGAACGTGTACGACGAAACAGAAGAAGCGATAAAAGCCCAGTTCGACAAATACGGTACAACGGCAGAGTACACGCCTGTATATGACCCACGCAACGGAAAACTTTTCAGCATCCCGGGCGAATTCGGTGAAATGTCCAACCCGATTGCCAAACTTTCTTTGCCGGGCGACAAACACTGGAGTCATAAATTCGTCGCTAACTTCTCTGCAGAATTGCAATTATGGGACAACCTGAAATTCAAGACTTCCTATGGTGCCGACCTCTCTTTTTGGGGATACGATAGTTACAGACCTCTTTATTATCTGCGAAGCGGTGAATCTTCTACCCAGTCTTCCGCTTATTCAAGAAAAGAAGACGGAACCGTATGGCAGCTGGAAAACGTGCTGATGTATGACAAGAGCATCGACAAGCACTCTTTCTCCGTATTGCTGGGTCAATCCGCCAAAAAGAGTTCAGGCTCCTATCTGTACGGTTCACGCAATAACATCACCAATTACAGCCGTCCTTATATCGACGCAAGTACCGGACTGGCAGCCAATGCAGATCGTGACGCCGCAGGTGCTCCTTCGGTAGATGCCACACTGGCTTCAATCTTCGCACGTGCAAGCTACAATTATGACGAACGCTATATGTTGCAGGTGACCGTACGCCGTGACGGTTCTTCCCGCTTCGGCCCCAACAATCACTATGCCGTATTCCCCTCCTTCTCTTTGGGATGGAACCTCACCAACGAAAAGTTCATGAACAAACGCCCGAACTGGCTGACTACCACCAAAATCCGCCTTTCATGGGGTAAGAATGGTAACGAAAATATCGGTAACTTCAAATATACCGTATTGACTTCTCCCGGCAATAATGCTATCTTCGGTTCATCCGAAAACGTAATCAACGGCGTGAAAGCCAGCGGGCTGGCCAATCCCGACCTGAAATGGGAAGAGTCCGAACAACTCGACTTTGGTTTGGACTTTGGTTTCTTCAACAATGCCCTGACCTTTACAGCAGACTATTACAAGAAGAAAACCAACGGCATGCTGATGGAAATGAATATCCCTTTCTATGTAGGTGAAGCTAAACCTATCGGTAATGTGGGTAAAATGGAAAACAGCGGTATCGAACTGGAAGCAGCCTATAAGTTCCGCGTCAGCGACTGGAACTTCCGTGTCAGCGCCAACGCCAGTTACCTAAAGAACAAACTGATAGAATATGGTAACGAATCCGGTTGGGAAAACCTAGACTCCTTCCAGGGAACGGGTGATATCAGCCGCGCCGAAAACGGCAAACCTTTCCCTTTCTTCTACGGATATAAGACAGCTGGTATCTTCCAGAACACAGACGAAGTAAAGGCTTACAAAAACGACAAGGGAGAATTACTGCAACCGACAGCCGTACCGGGCGATGTCCGCTTCGTAGATGTAGACGGCAACGGAATCATTGATGCGAACGACCGTACAGATATAGGTAAAGGTATGCCCGACTGGACATTCGGCTTCAATCTGGGTGTGAGCTGGAAAAACTTCGACCTGAACATGATGTGGCAAGGCACTGCCGGAAACGATATCTACGACGCAACCCGCCGTACGGACATCGCCACCAGCAACCTGCCCTCATGGATGCTGAACCGCTGGACAGGTGAAGGTACCTCCAACCGTATCCCCCGCTTCGTACAAGGTGACAACGTAAACTGGCAATCATCCGACCTTTACGTCTACGATGGCAGCTATCTGCGCCTGAAGAATATCCAGTTGGGATATACTCTGCCTGCCGCACTGACCCAGAAAGTATTCATCTCTTCACTACGCTTCTACGTGGCAGCCGAGAACCTGTTTACTTTCACCAAATATCACGGCTTCGACCCCGAAATCTCTTCCGGCGGAACTTCACTTGGCATTGACTACGGTGTATATCCGCAAGCCAGAGTATGGACAATCGGCGCAAGTCTTTCTTTCTGATCCTTTCATTCTAAAAACATAAAACGTTATGAAAAAATATAAATACATAGCAGTATGCCTGATGGCATCCGTTCTTCTAACCACCGGATGCGCTGACTCCTTTCTGGAAGTTTCATCTCCTACGGACGAAACAATAGACACTTACTTCACCACTGACGAACACATTCAAGAAGCCGTAGTAGCTGCTTATGACCCTTTGCACTGGCCGGACTGGGCATTCGACGAATATAATCCTGTCAATCTGATGAGCGATATCATGGCAGACGACCTTTGGGTGGGTGGTGACAGTAAAACCGACAACCAGCCGTGGCACTTGATGATGAACTTTGAAGCCATTCCCACCAATATGATCTACGGTCTGTGGAAATGTGCATATAGCGGTGTGAAGCGTTGCAACGACGTAATAACCTATCTGGACTGGGCAACCGATGTAACCGACGCCAATCGCGCCTATTACGAAGCTCAGGTCATCGCCCTGCGCGTATTCTACTACAACTGGGTGTGGAAATTCTGGGGCAATGTTCCTTATTTCGACAAGAACCTGACCGCTCCGTATGTTGCAGAGCAACTGACTGCCGACCAGCTATATGAAAAGATGGTCACCAGTCTTGAAGAAGTAATTCAGCTCAACGTACTCCCGATGAGAGAAGATTCCGAAAACTATGGTCGTGTAACCTTAGCAATGGTATATATGCTTTATGCCGAAATCGTGATGTATCAGAATGACGATTCACGCTATTCCACCGCTTTAAAATACATGGAAGAAATCATCAGCAGCCCTCAATATGACCTGATGCCGGACTACACCGATATTTTCAAGGAAACCGGTGAATGGAGTATCGAATCCATCTTCGAGATCAATTACAAAGACGATAATGCCGTACGCGACTGGGGAAGTCCCCTCGTTGCCGGAGGAACTGCCCTGCCGACACTCATCAGTCCGTATATCTGGCCTAATGGAACAGACAATCACGACCGTGGCTGGGGATTCTGCCCGGTACGTAAAGAAACCTACGAGCGCTATTCCAATAACGACACCCGCCGCAACGCCACTTGCTGGAATGCACAAGCCGTGCTTGACGCTCACAATGCGGAACACCCAGGCGATAAACTGTCATACACCACACGCTATCAGGACACCGGCTTCTTCCTTGAAAAATATGCTGCCATCACCGGCAACAACAAAGACCAGAAGTCAAGTTCGGAGCTGAACTGGAACAACAATCTACGCATTTACCGTTACTCGGAAACACTGCTCAATGCTGCCGAACTGATCACACGCGGCGCCGGTCAGGGTGATGCCAAGAAGTATCTGAACCTCGTGCACAAACGTGCCGGACTGGTAACCGAAATAGAACCTACACTCGACAACATTATCGAAGAACGTCATCTTGAATTCGTGGGCGAAGGCAAACGTTACTGGGATTTAATCCGTACAGGCAAAGCTGCCAGTGTATTGGTTCCCGATGCGTATGGTTATCGTACAAACAGCTGGTCGTCAAGCAAGAAATATCTGCCTATCCCACAGAAAGAAATCGACGCAGCCAAAGGTACCTTAGTTCAGAACAATTATTAATGTACTTAAAAAGAGGAATTATGAAAAAGATATATAAACAAATCAGCGGAGCATTGCTAATGCTCACCCTTATTCTTAACATCACGGCCTGCTCGCCCGAAAGCTTCACATCACCCAACGAAGCCGGCATTCCGGTGGTATCGGACTACGAAGACTGTATCCGCATCGACGTGAATCAGGAAACCAATTATGTGACTTTCTCTTTTCAGGGACAAAAGGGAGTAATGCCGATATGGATTATTGACGGCAAAAACTATTCTTCTTCATTCAACATGACGAAATATTACCGCAAGGCCGGTGATTACAGTGTAGAAGTGAAAATAGCCAACTCGAATGGAGTAAGCGACAGAGCAATCACCCGAAACTTCCATATCGACAAAACCATCATGACGGGCTTCGGTGGCTTCGACCCAGAAAGCAATTTCAATATATGGCGGACTGCCACAATCAGTGAACCAACATTCTGGTATGCACCGGGATGGAGTCCGATTGCGGACCCGGCCTACTCACTGGTTAACGGTACATACACAGTAACACTGCCCGAAGCAACCAGTGAGACCTGGCAGGCACAAATGCCGATAAAGACGAACATCGCAACCGATGCCGGAAAGAATTACGATTTCTCCGTCATCCTGACTTCTACAATCGACCATCCGAATGTGACGGTGAAGCTGGTTGATGCCACAGAAGATAAAATCTACTATTTCGAAGGCAAAACGCCACTGGTTGCCAACGAGCCGGTCTGTTTCTGGAAAAGCAATATGCCGGGGCTTGACATCGCCAACCTGAACCTCGTCTTCGACTTTGGAGGCAATGCAGCAGGAACAGTGATGACAATAGAAAGCATCGTACTGAAAGATCACGCCAACGATGACGGAACCATAGTACCCGAACAAGAAGAGACTCCGGAACCGACATGGAGTGCGGTAGACAGTGAAGACAACCTGTGGCACAGCGTTACATTCACCAATGAATTTTATTATGCTCCCGGTTGGAATCCGATTGCCAACCCGGCACTCAATATCGACGGGGTAACGTACACACTCAACTTCCCCACGGCAACCAATGAAAAGTGGCAGAACCAAGTTACTTTCATCAGTGACGCACTTACCGCCTCGGCAGAGGAGAACTATGACTTCCGTGTGATACTGAACGCATCTAACGACATCAGTTCCGCCACCATCAAACTCGTTCAGGTAGGAGGCGGAGATAATGACAATATCTTTGTTTTCCTGCTAGAAGATGTAAAACTCACTGCGGGAGAAGATGTAACCGCCAAAGTTATCAATGCCAAGGGAGTAGACATCACCCAGGCGAAACTGGTGTTTGACTTCGGAGGCAATCCTGCCAATACGGAAGTAATAATCAAAGACATCATTTTGCAAAAGCATAAAGATTAATCAAACAAAAGCATGAAACCAATGACAATACTTTCAATCTTCGTCTGTTTATTAAGCGTTCTGTCCTGTGGCAGTGACAATGAAGAAACAGAAGTTGCCGTAATCGACGTATCGCCCGCCCAGCTTTCAGCCACTCACGAAGGTCTCGTCACCAGCGCCACAATAAACTCGGGACTGGAGTGGACCGCTTTCAGCGACGACGCCTGCAAAGATTGGATCAGTTGCAAGATAACTGATAACGGCAGCCAGGGAACAGTTGAAGTCACGGTTAAAGCAAACACCACCTACCAGTCCCGCGAGGGAAAGGTAGTGGTGAAAGCCGGAGCCGCACGCACTTCCATCCCTGTGACACAGGCAGCCCGACCGGAACCGTCGGCCGATCCGGACATTACCGTGCCCGAAGGATACAGACTGGTGTGGAACGAAGAGTTCAACAAAGGAACTCAACCCGATCTCGACCAATGGTATTATGAAACAGGAGAAAACGGATGGGGAAATAATGAATTGCAGCATTATGTAGCCGGCAATCAAGGCAACGAACAACTCGCTGCCATAAAAGACGGCATCCTCAGCATTATCGCCAAGAAGATAGGCGAAACGGTTTATTCCATCCGTATGAACACCAAAGAAAGCTGGAAATACGGTTATTTTGAAGCCCGTCTGAAACTGCCCAAGGGAAAAGGAACATGGCCCGCCTTCTGGATGATGCCGAAGAACTATACGGCCTGGCCGGACGACGGAGAAATTGATATCATGGAGGAAGTAGGCTATAATGCAAACTACGTGTCCTCAGCGATCCATTGTAAAGCCTACCACCACTCCATCGGTACGCAAAAGACCGGCGAGACATTCCTGCCTACCGCACAGACCGAGTTTCATGTCTATGCTTTGGAGTGGACGGAAGACTTCATCCGCACCTTCGTGGACGGAAAGCAACTTTTCCGCTTCGACAATGACAAGGCCAACAACAGGAACACCTGGCCATTCAACGCCCCTTTCTATCTGAAGCTGAATCTCGCATGGGGCGGAGACTGGGGTGGTGCACAAGGGGTGGATGAGTCGGCCCTTCCCGCAACTTACGAGATCGACTATGTACGTGTATTTCAAAAAAAATAATATTTGATAGGTATGAAAGTAATAAAGATTTTCTCCGCGTGCCTTTTCCTCCTGCCATTCGTTTCCTGTACGCAAGTGACGAATGACAAAGGCGACACAGCGATAGAGAAGAAAGTAGAAGCTCTGTTGTCCAAAATGACACTGGAAGAGAAACTGGGACAGATGAACCAAATCACCTCTTACGGCAATATTGAAGACATGAGCGGATTGATAAAACAAGGCGGTGCCGGCTCTATATTGAATGAAACTGACCCGGTACGCATCAATGCGCTGCAACGCGTTGCCATCGAGGAGTCCCGCCTCAGCATCCCTTTGCTGATGGCACGTGACGTTATTCATGGTTTCAAGACCATCTTCCCCATCCCGTTGGGACAGGCGGCATCGTTCAACCCGCAAGTGGCTGAAGACGGCGCACGCGTAGCGGCCATCGAAGCCTCATCCGTAGGTATCCGCTGGACATTCGCCCCCATGATCGATATCGCCCGTGATCCTCGTTGGGGACGTATGGCGGAAGGATGCGGTGAAGACACCTATCTGACTACCGTTATGGGAGTAGCCATGGTGAAAGGTTTTCAAGGCGACTCCCTGAACAGTCCCACCTCGATTGCTTCCTGCCCGAAACATTTTGTAGGTTACGGTGCGGCGGAAGGCGGAAGGGATTACAACTCGACCTTCATTCCGGAACGTCGTTTACGCAACGTCTACCTTCCACCGTTCGAAGCCGCTTCCAAAGCAGGGGCAGCAACATTCATGACCTCCTTCAACGATAATGACGGAGTACCCTCCACAGGCAATTCGTTCATTCTGAAAGATGTACTCCGTTCCGAATGGGGATTTGACGGACTGGTGGTTACCGACTGGGCTTCTTCTACCGAAATGATCGCTCACGGCTTTGCCGCTGACTCTAAAGAGGTAGCGATGAAAGCGGTGAATGCCGGAGTAGATATGGAAATGGTGGGCAACACATTTGTCAAGGAGCTGCCGGGGCTGATAAAAGAAGGCAAAGTCAAAGAAGCGGAGATAGATAACGCCGTGCGTAATATTCTTCGAATCAAATATCGTCTGGGACTGTTTGAAAACCCTTACGTGGATGAGAAAGCCAATGTCCTATACGCTCCTTCTCATCTGGAAGCCGCCAAACAGGCAGCCACAGAGTCTGCTATCTTATTGAAGAACGATCATGAAACGCTTCCGCTACAATCTTCTGTAAAAACAATCGCCATAGTAGGTCCAATGGCAAACGCACCATACGACCAGTTGGGCACCTGGGTATTTGATGGCGAAAAATCCCATACAATGACTCCGCTGACCGCAATCAAAGAACTGGCAGACGACAAAGTGCAAATCATTTATGAACCCGGGCTGACATACAGCCGTGACAAAAACATAGCAGGTGTGGCTAAAGCCGCTGCTGCCGCTGCACGTGCCGACGTCATACTCGCTTTTGTAGGTGAAGAAGCCATCCTTTCCGGTGAGGCGCACTGCCTGGCAGACCTGAACCTGCAAGGCGCGCAAAGCGAACTGATCTCCGCCCTTGCCAAAACCGGTAAACCAGTGGTAACGATTGTCATGGCAGGACGTCCGCTGACTATCGGAAAGGAAACGGAACTTTCTTCAGCCCTGCTCTATTCATTCCATCCGGGCACCATGGGCGGTCCTGCTTTGGCAGACCTGCTTTTTGGAAAGGCTGTTCCGAGCGGGAAGACACCTGTCACATTCCCCAAAATGGTCGGTCAGGTTCCTGTTTATTATGCTCACAATAATACGGGACGTCCCGCTACGAGAAGCGAAGTACTGATAGACGACATTGCCCTCGAAGCAGGTCAGACTTCACTCGGCTGTACCTCATTCTATATGGATGCAGGTTTCGATCCTTTGTTTCCATTCGGTTACGGTCTGTCTTACACTACCTTCCAGTACGGTAGTGTGAAATTGTCTTCCGACAATTTGAAGAAAGACGACGTATTGACAGTCACCTTCGATCTGGAAAATACAGGCAAGTACGAAGGAACGGAAGTCGCCCAACTGTACGTACAAGACATGATAGGCTCCGTCACCCGTCCGGTAAAAGAACTGAAACGCTTCACCCGTGTCACTTTAAAACCAGGTGAGAAGAAAACTGTATCTTTCGAACTTCCCATCAGTGAACTCGCTTTCTGGAATATCGATATGGTAAAGACGGTAGAACCGGGAGATTTCGCCCTCTGGGTAGCACCGGACAGCCAGTCAGGAGAAAAGAATCTTTTTAAAGTGGTAGACTAATTGTTTACACGAGGGGTAAAAAGAGGAAGAGAGGGTTCAGTTCACGTAACTGGCCCTCTTGCTCTTTGAATAAATATAACTTTTTGTTATCAAACAAAACTATTTTCAATGAACAATCATCCGATTAAGTCGTTATCTTTGTAGCGGTAATAAGCAAGAACAGATTATTCATCTTTAAACATATATAATTATGGAATTTTTAACCAACGAGAAACTTACGATTGTAGGAGCAGCCGGAATGATCGGCTCCAATATGGCTCAAACAGCTATGATGATGAAACTCACTCCGAATATTTGTCTATATGATCCTTTCGCTCCCGCTCTGGAAGGCGTGGCAGAAGAATTATATCACTGCGGTTTCGAAGGCGTGAACCTGACTTATACTTCCGATATCAAAGAAGCATTGACAGGAGCCTCTTATATCGTATCTTCCGGTGGTGCAGCCCGCAAAGCAGGCATGACCCGTGAAGACTTGTTGAAAGGAAATGCTGAAATTGCCGCTCAGTTCGGTAAAGATGTCCGCCAATACTGTCCGAATGTAAAACATATCGTTGTCATCTTTAACCCTGCTGATATCACAGGATTGATCACATTGCTATATTCCGGTCTGAAACCATCCCAGGTTTCTACACTGGCAGCACTGGACAGCACCCGTCTGCAGAATGAACTGGTGAAATATTTCCATATTCCCGCTTCCGACATTCAAAACTGCCGTACGTATGGCGGACATGGAGAACAGATGGCCGTATTCGCCTCAACTACCAAAGTAAAAGGTGAACCGCTGACTGATTTCATCGGAACTACCCGTCTTCCGCTGACAGAATGGGAAGCATTAAAAGTACGTGTCATACAGGGTGGCAAGCATATCATCGATCTTCGTGGCCGTTCTTCTTTCCAAAGCCCGGCTTATCTTTCTATCGAAATGATCGCTGCCGCAATGGGTGGACAACCGTTCCGCTGGCCTGCCGGTACTTATGTTTCCAATGGTAAGTTCGACCACATCATGATGGCTATGGAAACTTCCATTACAAAAGATGGCGTTACTTACAAAGAAGTGGCCGGATCTCCTTCCGAACAAGAAGAACTGGAAAAGAGCTACGAACATTTGTGCAAGCTTCGTGATGAAGTGATTGAAATGGGTATCATCCCGGCAATCAAAGACTGGCATTCTCTGAATCCCAATATTGACTAACCAGTATCATTAATATAATAAACACCGGAACTCAACGATATTTTTCCGTTCGAGTTCCGGTGTTTTTCTTTTACCATTACTGCTTGTCTGCAATTAATCCTACACTTTTGAGCACTCCGCACACACCCCCTTTACTACATAATTCACACTATGCAAAGTGAATCCTTTCGGTAAGTCGATAACCGGAATATGAATCTTTTCCAAACAAAATGTCCGATGGCATTTCTCGCAATAAAAATGTGAATGCAAGTCTTTCAGGACACAGTTGCAGGAATCATCGCAAACGGCATACTTCCACGAACCGCTTCCGTCGTCTATGCTATGTATCAGATGATGAGACAAAAAAAGCGTGATTGTACGGGATATAGTCGATTTATCAACCGTATCCAGCAACGTTTCAAGATCAAGCTGAGACACGGCACGCCCCGCTTCCATCATACTTTTCAATATGAGAAGTCTGATAGCCGTCGGCTTGATGTCTCTTTTTGCCAACTTATCCAGATAAACTTTTTCTTCCATATTCTTTTATTTTATCATTTTCTGTATCCTTACGGCATTCATGATAGCAATCAGTGCTACACCAACATCGGCGAAAACAGCTTCCCAAAGTGTAGCCAGTCCACCGGCTCCCAAAATCAATACCAGCAGTTTCACTCCAAATGCCAGTGAAATGTTCTGCCATACAATCCTTCGTGTCAGTTTTCCTACCTTTATCGCTTCAGCCACTTTGGAAGGCTGGTCGGTCTGTATCACCACATCAGCCGTTTCAATAGCCGCATCACTGCCTAGTCCGCCCATGGCAATACCTACATTACTTAAAGCCAGTACCGGAGCATCATTCATACCGTCACCCACAAAGGCAACCTGGTTCTCCGTATGTTGGCGCAATTCTTCCAAATGCTTCACTTTTCCGTCGGGGAGCAGATCACCATAGGCTTCCGAAATACCCAGCTTCTCTGCAAAGTTACTAACAATACTTTGTTTATCACCGGATAATATCTGAATGTTTTGAATTCCCAATGCTTTCAGGTTCTGGATGGCGATCCTTGCATCCTCTTTCAGACTGTCGGATAATAGCAGATAACCGGCATACTTGTTTCCTATCGCACAGATAACGATCGTATCTGTGATGGAAAGAAGTTCGGGTGGATATTCTATCTGAAATTTTGAAAGCAAACGCCCATTACCTGCCAAAACCTGAATTCCATTTACGGCAGCTTCCAGTCCGAGACCTGCATACTCCTTACTGTCGGTTACAGAGGAAAGTTCGATATCCCGCTGTCCGGCATAATTCACCACAGCCTTAGCAATGGGGTGTGTACTGCTGCTTTCTACCGAGGCTATCATCCGGATTAATTCTTCTTCGGATACACCGGATTCACAGTTACAAAACTGTACTTCAAACGTACCTTTGGTAAGGGTTCCCGTCTTATCAAACACGACTGTATTAATCTTCGTAACAGCATCCAGATAATTTCCACCTTTAAATAAAATTCCCAACCGGGAAGCTGCCCCGATGCCTCCGAAGTATCCTAACGGAATACTGACCACCAAAGCGCACGGGCATGAAATCACAAGAAAGACCAAAGCCCTGTACAGCCAGTCATTAAAAGTAAATAAGAACTGGGGAGTGATCAAGGAATAAATAAACGGCAGTAAAACAATCAGAACCGCCAGCCCTATCACAATCGGAGTATAAACACGGGCAAATTTACGGATAAACAGTTCTGCCGGTGCTTTGCGTTCGGAGGCATTCTGAACAAGTTCCAGAATACGGGCAAGAGCACTTTTATCAAAAGGTCTGATCACCTTGATACGGATTACTTTATCGGTAACAATCATTCCGGCAAGTACTTCCTCACCCATCCGGATACTTCGGGGCACACTCTCACCTGTCAATGCCGCCGTATTGAAAGCAGCTACCTCATTGAGCATCATTCCATCCAAAGGAACTCTTCCTCCTGTCTTTATTTCAATTGTTTCTCCTACTTTTACGTTTTGAGGATTCTCAATAACGACACGTCCATCTCTGACTACTGCCGCTTCTTCCGGACGGACATCCAGCAGAGCTCCGATATTACGCTTCGCCTTATCAACAGCCTTTTCCTGAAACAGTTCTCCGACGGAGTAAAACAACATCACCGCTACTCCCTCCGGATATTCACCGATATAAAACGCTCCAAGCGTAGCTACAAACATCAGCGTAAACTCACTGAAATAGTCCTTATCCTTCATACTCTCCCAAGCCTCTTTCATAACGGGCAGGCCGACCGGAAGATAAGCCACGACATACCATATCAGAGAGAAATATCCTTCACGGAAGAAAGGTAACTCCAGAGCGTTCATGATGATTCCACTTATCAACAGGATAAATGAAAGTCCCACTTTCCAATATTCAGCGAATATTGATTCTTTCTTTTCAATATGTTTTTCGGGTGCACATTCGTGTGTATGTGCGCAACAACTACAATGTCCCATAATCATTCTTTCTTTTTTATCTGCTGCAAAGGTAGCGAATGATTCGTGCAACAAAGTTGCAAAAGAAGATGCCATAGCCAATCTCCAAATAAATATCGTTCAAGGGATTGGCATATAAAGAAAGTTTCCTATTTTTGTATCTAAACAAAAAAATGGGCACAGCCCCACATATATAAATGGGAATAAGTAATATAAAACAATTATATAGCGAATGGAAATCGCTTCAGCCTCTTAAGCCTGAGGACCTGAAACGTTGGAATGATAAATTCAAGTTAGAGTTTAATTATAACTCTAACCACTTGGAAGGAAATACACTGACATACGGACAAACAAAACTATTATTAATGTTCGGTGAAACTTCGGGTAATGCCAGCTTGAAAGATTATGAAGAGATGAAAGCTCACAACGTAGGACTGGAAATGATAAAGCAAGAGGCGCAGGACAAAGAACGTCCGCTGACTGAAAGTTTTATTCGCGAGTTGAACCGTACCATCCTTGTGCAGGACTATTGGAAGAACGCCAAAACACCCGACGGACAAGACATCCGTATGCAGATAAAAGTAGGCGAATATAAATCACGCCCCAATTCCGTACTGACCGCAACAGGAGAAGTTTTCAGTTATGCTTCGCCCGAAGAAACTCCGGCATTTATGACGAGCTTGGTAGACTGGTACAACCTGGAAGCAGACAAAGGAATACTGACTCCTGTTGAATTGGCGGCGTTGCTTCATTACCGTTATATCCGCATTCATCCCTTCGAAGATGGCAACGGACGCATTGCCCGTTTATTAGTAAACTTTGTGCTGCACCGTTATGGATATCCGATGATCGTTATTCACTCCGAAGATAAATCCAACTATCTGAACATCCTCCATCAATGTGATGTAGAAGCAGGATTAACCCCTTCAGATGGTGCTAATGCCACTTTGAATGATATATTACCATTCGTCAACTATTTGAGCAGTTGCTTGATACGCAGTCTGACACTCGCAATCAAAGCCGCCAAGGGAGAAAGCATAGAGGAAGAAGGTGATTTCGATAAGAAAATAGCGATGTTACAGCGTAGATACTCAGATAAAGCTATCGAAAAAAGCAGTCGTTCCGTAGAACAGGCAAGAAGTGCTTTTTTTGAATTGGCCGTTTATGTGGAGCAAAAGATCAGTGGACTCCAAAAGCTATTTGACAGAACATTTATAACCAACACTCCCACTTGGAACATGGCTAGAAAAATAAATACACCCAATCCTGATGAGCCAATTATCCAGTCACACATTTTATATACTAAGTCAAAAGAGTATAGCTTTGTAGAGGATATCATACGTTTATCCAAGAAATCTCAGGTTGACTACTTTAAGCTAAAATATGATGCAGTAACTTTTCATTTTAATCATTGCCGATATGCAGGCGATAATACTTTTGATTTCCCATTCTGTATTTATATTCAATACTTATCAGATGGATGTGAAATAAGCTGTGACATCACATCCGATTCTGTGAAACTGTCTTATAATCCGGATGTTTTGGCTGAAGAAGGCAAAGAATACATGGATACTGCTTGCAACGAACTACTCAAACTACTTGAAGAAAAAATGAATGATAAGTCACCAGAAAACTAAATCAATAACTCATAATCCACCACATCCAGCCAACGGCCAAACTTTAATTTTTCCTTCTCGAAGCAGGATACTTGCTTGAATCCGATTCAGCTATGCCGCCAGCGAAACAGTACAAAAAGCCATCGGCACAACGACGCTCCACAAAATAATGGTCGTCTATCGTGGCATGGAGATAGTCGTATGTGAAGAAATCCCCGCTTTTCGTTGAGGTTTCAGAATAAACACTTATCTTTGCATACACCTTTCTCCCCGTCAGCGTGACGTGAATGTAGGGGAAAGATGTTTTTTATAAATATTGGAATATAAACGTATTACTTCTTCGCACATAAAGTTGGCTTACTTTTAAAATCAAGGAGAAGTGATGCAACAGATATTCCATGCTAATTGTTATATAGAATCCCTATATATAAAATTGGCATGGATGTCTGTTGTTTATCACTATTCTTGATAGGGTCTAGCCAACACCTATGTGTGGATAGTGAAACGACAACAGCGTCCGTGCCTTTCCTTTTTTTACCCCACCCCCACATCCTTTTTTTAAGGAGAGTGCATGGACGCCCAGTCGTTTTTAGAAGACAATCAAAACAACGAAAGCGATATGGATTTAGAAGAAACACTGGCACTTAAAAGAACCAATCACGAAAAGCTCATCCGGAATATGGATAAAGCTATCAGGAACGAGATGCTCAAATATGAAGAAGCAGAATTCTACATCCGCTTGCAGAGCGAATGTTTCAACCTCTACCCGATAGTCGTTAAAGCATTGGCACTGCAAATTATAGATAACAAAAGGCGTAGCATCTTCTGCTCCATCGTAAAAGGACACAAGCTAAAACGTCTGGCTGACTTTCACAAGCAAACACCGGAAGAAATAGCAATAGAATTCCGTTCTATCGTATGCGAATTGCGACGCAAGATTAATAACGGAGCGTTTACAGCCAAAGAGTCTGTCAATCTCCGGCTAAAAATGGAACGGGATATATTAGAACATAAAATACGGGATTATGATGAATTATGCCAAAGGTTGCAGTTGAAAAACAAAATATTGCACGACCAACTTGACATGCTTCGGGATAATCAGAAAAGGCATTCGAAGGACGAACAAGAAATAACACATGAAAAAGAACAGGAAATAATACGGAAAACAAGAAAAGCATTGCTGGAAGAATTGCAGCGAAAGATGGAAATACAGATAGAAGAACAAACCAAAAACCTGCATCACGAATCTTTCGTCATGCGCTGTATGCAATGGCTGAAAAATGCCCTTAGGCTTCCAACCGTCTCTCACTAGAGTTAATAAAACACTTTGTTATTGTCACTTGTCACTTTTAAAGGATAATCTCCTTATTATTAAGGCAGTAATGGTGATAATAGGTGGTGATAATAAGGTGATAATAGAACTTTTTCTGGTTTCTATTATCACCTGCTTTTAATAAGAAACAGGATTAACACGCTGATTAACAACTATAAAACAGACTATTCAGAAGCATTATCTGCATGTGTTAAAAACTCCATTTTCAGCGTGAATATGCGTTGTTTATGCCATATATAACTTAATGTATGCCGCCTGCATTAAGCCATAGCATAGTAACCTTAACAAGCTAACAAGGTTTGACTAATATATTTAGTACGTTTCATGTATTCGTTTCACGTGCGTGGACCGTTCGGTTCACGTACATGAACCCAATAGATCACGTACGTGGACTGATGGACCCATGTACGTGAAATGACTTCTTCTTACTGACAGAATACATTAATCTAACCTACATAATAGCCTAATGAACGGTTCTCCTACTATTAATCCCGGGTGGTTATCTTCCCCTTGTACGGATAAATGTTTGTGTATACTATAATAAAAGACAGGAGTTGCCTTAAGCAAACTTAAAGCAACTCCTGTCTTAACTATTTAAAAGTATAACTGATTAAAGTTCCAGTTCTTTCCGATCATTGCGGATAAATTCCAGCAACCGTTCCACCGCCTCTTCTTCGGGTATGTTTTTCTCTACGCAAACTTTACCTTTATAAAGGCTGATCTTTCCGCGTCCGGCACCTACATAGCCGTAGTCAGCATCCGCCATCTCACCGGGGCCGTTGACGATACATCCCATGATGCCGATTTTCAAGCCTTTCAGATGTGAGGTAGCCGCCTTGATACGCGCAATTGTCTTTTCCAGATCATAAAGCGTACGACCGCAGCCCGGACAAGAAATATATTCCGTTTTAGAAGTACGGGTGCGTCCTGCCTGCAAGATACCGAAGGCAGTAGCATCTACTACCGCATGACTCAGACTTCCTTGATTGAACAGGAAAATCCCGTCACATAAACCGTCAAAAATCAATGCTCCCATATCAACGGCGGACTTAATCTGCAAATCTTCCGCCTCGTCCTCCGCATAATGCTGGAAGAAAACAACCGGATTCTCCAGACCTTCCGTCATGAGTTGATGCACCAATGCACGGTGCTCGCCCAAGCGGTTCGGATGATTGCTCTGAGAAATAACCACAACTTCGGGATGCACCTTAAGACAGGCAATCACTTCATCCGTTTGCGCCATGTAAGGCATAAACAGGAATTTCAGTTCTGCACTGCACTCGCCCATCAACGGCAACTGCGCATGATTGAAAGCAGGCCATGTTCCGGCCTCCCCTTCCCATACATCGGCATCAAGGATATATTCCACTCCTTCTTCCCGCTGTTCGGGCAACGTTCTTCCGGCATAGATATAATCCGGAGTAAACTGCGGATTGACTTCCGTCTTCCCATCCATGCGGTCGGCAATAACGACAGGGAGATGTTCGCCCCCGATATTCCGCACTGCCCGCGTCTTGCGGCGCGAAGGAGAAAGATAATTAAATTCCGGTGCCTCCATACCCGGGATATAGGGATGATCCTGCCTCAACAGAACATAATCCACCAGCTTGCGCGCTACGGGAATTTCCGCTTCGGGAGCCTCACTAAGCGACACACGAATCGTATCTCCCAATCCGTCACAAAGCAGCGCACCGATGCCCAAGGCAGATTTTATACGTCCGTCTTCTCCGTCTCCGGCCTCCGTCACTCCAAGATGCAGGGGAAATGACATTCCCTCCTGTTCCATCACGGCAACAAGCAAGCGGACGGTCTTCACCATCACCACCGTATTGGAAGCCTTGATCGAAATCACCACATCCGTGAAATGTTCCGCCACACAGATACGCAGGAATTCCATACAGGATTCCACCATCCCTTCGGGAGTGTCTCCGTAGCGGGACATGATACGGTCGGACAGGGAACCGTGATTGACTCCGATGCGGATAGCCGTATGATTCTCCTTACAGATATTCAGAAACGGCACAAAGCGGTCATGAATCTTCTGTATCTCCTGCGCATACTCCTCGTCGGTATATTCCAGTTTCTTAAAAGTACGCGCTGCATCTACATAGTTGCCCGGATTGATCCGTACCTTTTCTGCATATTGAGCTGCTACATCGGCCACTTTCGGATTAAAATGCACATCGGCCACCAACGGAACCATATATCCCTGACTTCGTAGCCCGATATTGATATTCATCAGGTTTTCCGCTTCCTTGACGCCCTGCGTGGTCAGTCGTACATACTCGCCGCCGGCATCGACGATGCGTTTGGCTTGTTCCACACAAGCTTCTGTATCCATAGTGGACGTGTTCGTCATCGACTGGATACGAATAGGATTGGGGCCGCCCAAAGGTACAGCCCCAATATTTACTTCGGATGTTTCTCTTCGAAAGTAATTGAATAAATCCATCTTTTCAATTGACAATTGACAGTTGACAATTGACAATTGAGAATCGAGAATCAACAACAAGCTCAACAAAGCACCCACAGCGCCAGCCCATTGTCAATTGTCAATTGTCAATTGTCAATTGTCAATTAATTAGTTTTATATTCGAACTTCACTTCTTTCAGTTCTTCGTTTGCCTTTACGATTTTCTTTTTCAGTCCTTCTTTGTAAGCAGCAAAAGCCTCAGCCAATGCGGCATCGCTCAATGCAAGCATCTGAATGGCAAGGATAGCCGCATTCATCGCTCCATTGATAGCAACCGTAGCCACAGGAATGCCCGGAGGCATCTGAATGATGGAGTACAGAGCGTCTACACCGTCGAGCACAGAGCCTTTTACAGGTACTCCGATCACCGGAAGCGTTGTGTTGGCTGCGATGACACCCGGAAGGGCGGCAGCCATTCCGGCAGCAGCGATGATTACTTTAATGCCACGGCTACGGGCATTTTTGGCAAACTCTTCCACAGCCTCCGGCGTGCGGTGAGCAGAAAGGGCGTTCATTTCGAACGGTACATGCATATCATTCAGCAGTTGCGCAGCCTTCTCCATAACAGGAAGGTCGGACGTGCTACCCATGATGATACTTACAATTGGAGTCATTTTCATCTAATCTAAAAGTTATTACATACATTCATTTACCTACCACCTCCCCCTACGGGGACTCCTCCTTCCAGCAGGAGGAGAGTTGGAGTTACTAACGACTATTTAGTCAGCTTCCATTAAGGCAGAAGTACTGTTTATTCAAATTCAGCCGTTGACCACTGCCTTGTATGCTTCGGCATCGAGCAGGTCTTCCGCAGCACTGGCATCAGCAGGCTTCATCTTGATCAGCCAGCCTTCGCCGTAAGGGTCTTTGTTTACCAGCTCCGGATTTTCTTCCAAAGCTTCGTTCTGTTCGAGTATCTCGCCTGCCAACGGTAAGAAAAGATCGGAAATGGTCTTTACCACTTCAATCGTTCCGAAAGTTTCTCCGGCTTCCAACGTTTCTCCTACGGTAGGAATATCAACGAATACAATATCGCCCAATTGTTCCTGTGCGTAATCTGTGATACCTACGTAAGCGATGTCTCCTTCTACGCGAATCCACTCGTGTTCATTCGTGTACTTCAAGTTCTGTGGAAAGTTCATAATAATTAGTTTTTAGGATTTATATTGTTTTTAAAATAAAAATACTCTGAATATAAGGTTGTACGCCGGATGGAGTATCAAAAAAGAGCAGACCAGCCCGACTACAAAACCGGAAAGGACCTCGCCCAAGGTGTGATGCCCCAGCACAATCCGCGCCGAGCCCAATATGCCTGCAATCAGAATAAACAGGCACAACCACACTACCGGATTATAGCTGAACAGCGCACTGAACGAAACCAGTCCGCCGATAATACCGCCCATCCCCGCCATGTGTTCGCTCAGTTTCCATTTCAGATTGACCAGAATGCAGATGATCGATATCACCAGGGAAACAAAAATGATTCCGGTCATATACCAGGGAATATTCAGTTTCCGCATCATCAGCAGGCAGAACACATACGAAATGATAGTCAGCAGGATAGGTACATAACGTTTCTTACGCTCACTCAGTTCCTGACGGGCAAACCCGTTGATCTTCCGGAACAGGAAAATGGTGATGGTGGGCGTCAGTATGGTGAAGCAGTAAACGATTCCCAACACAATTCCCTTATAAAGTATCGGCATGATACGGAGATAAGAAAACAGGAATAACACCAGAAACGCCAGAAACGGTATAGAAAATGGAGTAAACACGATGGAGGTGACCCGTGCCACCCGCAACATTGTTTTATCCGCTATGATATGCTCTTTTTCTTTATCCATCAGCACCTAATACTTAATACTTTATAGTTAATACTTTAAACTCACTTTCTCAGTCTTGCCACCGGTATATTCAACTGCTGACGGTATTTCGCCACCGTACGGCGGGCGATAGGATAGCCTTTTTCCTTCAGGATATCCGCCAGTTCGTCATCTGTCAGCGGTTTCTTTTTGTCTTCTCCGTCAATGCATTCTTTCAGAATCTTACGTATCTCGCGTACGGACATTTCCTCTCCGTCTTCCGTCGTATAGCCATCGCTGAAGAAGAATTTAAGCGGATAGATGCCGAAGTTGGTCTGTACGTATTTGCTGTTACTGACACGGGAAATCGTAGAGATATCCAGTCCGGTACGTTCTGCCACATCTTTGAGAATCATCGGTTTCAGCAATGACTCGTCGCCTTCGAGGAAGAAAGGACGCTGTAAGTCGATAATCGCCTGCATGGTAGTCATCAATGTATTCTGCCGCTGCTTCACCGCATCGATAAATCCTTGTGCCGCATCCATCTTCTGTTTCAGGAACATCATGGCTTCTTTCGACTCTTTGGACTGGTTCGCCTTATTTTTGGTATGCTCCTCCACCATCTCGGTAAAGTCGCGGCTCATCCGGAGTTCGGGAACATTGCGGTTATTCAGGCTTACGTTAATCGTTCCGTCATCGTAGGTATCCACCAGAAAATCGGGAACAATCTGCTGTAGGTTTCTTCCGATGGTTTCTCCGAGCGAAGCACCCGGACGGGGATTCAACTTGGTTATTTCGGCAATCGCCTCATTGAAAGTCTCTTCTCTGACATCCAGTTTCTTAATGATTTTCTCCCAGTGCTTCCGGGTAAATTCTTCATAACAGTCACTGATGATGCGCTCTTCCAGGTTCAATATCGGTGACGGCTTCTTCTCTTCGCTCTTCTTGCGCAGAATCTGTATCATCAGACATTCCTGAAGGTTGCGTGCTCCGATACCTGCCGGGTCAAAATCCTGCAGGATGCACAGAGCCTCTTCCAGTTCTTCTTCCGTAGATTCGATACCGGCGTAGATAGCCAGTTCGTCACAGATACTTTCCAGCGATTTACGGAGCAGTCCGTCATCGTCCAACGAACCGATCAGATATTCCACCAGTTCGCACTGGTGCTCGGTCAAGTTACGTTCACGGAGTTGTTCTTTCAGGATTTCATAAAAAGAGGTGGCGTCGGAGAAAGGAATATCTTCCGCCTGCTCGTCCCTCGAGCGGTTGTTTTCCTGCAATTTATAGTCGGGGATATCGTCTTCGGTGAGATAATCACTTAAAGAATCATAATCATTGGCATCGTTATCCATGCCTTCTTCCGGACTGACGCCATCGGCATATTCATCTGTAGCAGCGTCTTCTTTGCCTTCTTCAAGCGCCGGATTTTCCAATAGTTCAGCATGGATACGGTCTTCCAGCTCGACTGCGGGAAGCTCCAACAACTTCACGACCAGAATCTGCTGTGGCGAGAGCGTTTGTATCTGCTGTTGCGCCTGCGATTGTATTTGACGGGAACCTTGTGCCATATTCGTTTTTGCTTTCTACTGTTTCTCGCTACAAAAGTAACTTTTTAACGAGAGATTACACAGATTAGTGGGATTATTTTTAATCCTATAACACAAAATTCTTTATCTTTGTTGCACGAACTTAAAAATTAGGACAGTATGTTTGCCAAAGAGACGTATATGCAGCGCAGAGCCCTGCTGAAAAAGAATTTAGGCTCCGGAGTTTTGTTATTTCTGGGAAATGACGAGTGCGGGCTGAATTATGAGGATAACACGTTCCGTTATCGTCAGGACTCCACTTTTCTTTATTATTTCGGTCTTTCGTGTGCCGGACTTTCGGCCATCATCGATATTGACGAAGACAAAGAAATTATTTTCGGTGACGAATTATCCATCGATGCCATCGTATGGATGGGCTCACAGCCTACGTTACGCGAAAAATGCGAACGCGTCGGCATCAGGGAAATGATGGCTTCCGCCGATATCGTCGGCTATCTGCACAAATGCGTCCAGAGTGGAAAAGCAATTCATTATCTTCCTCCCTACCGCCCCGAACATAAACTGAAACTGATGGACTGGCTCGGAATACCACCTGCACGTCAGGAAGGTTCCGTACCTTTCATCCGTGCCGTCATAGCTCAGCGCAACTACAAGTCGGCGGAAGAAATCGTAGAAATAGAAAAAGCCTGTGACGTGACTGCCGATATGCACATCACCGCCATGAAGGTGCTTCGTCCGGGAATGTACGAATATGAAGTAGTAGCGGAAATGAATCGCGTGGCAGAGTCCAACAACTGCGAACTGTCGTTTGCAACGATCGCCACCATCAACGGGCAGACGCTGCACAACCATTATCACGGAAATAAAGTGAAACCGGGCGATCTGTTCCTGATTGACGCAGGTGCGGAAGTCGAGTCGGGTTATGCAGGCGATATGTCGTCCACGATTCCTGCGGATAAGAAATTTACAACCCGCCAGCGCGAAGTTTACGAAATCCAGAATGCGATGCATCTGGAATCTGTCAAGGCGCTTCGTCCGGGCATTCCTTATATGGATGTATACGAATTGTCCGCCCGCGTCATGGTAGACGGCATGAAAACTCTCGGACTAATGAAAGGAAATACGGAAGATGCTGTCCGCGAAGGCGCGCATGCCCTGTTCTATCCGCACGGATTAGGACACATGATGGGACTGGATGTTCACGATATGGAAAATCTGGGTGAGATATGGGTAGGATACAACGGTCAGCCGAAGAGCACGCAGTTCGGACGCAAGTCGCAACGCCTCGCCATTCCACTGGAACCGGGATTCGTACATACCGTAGAACCGGGCATTTACTTCATCCCCGAACTGATCGATATGTGGAGAGCAGAAAAGAAGTTCACCGATTTTATCAATTACGACAAAGTGGAAACTTACAAAGACTTCGGCGGTATCCGCAACGAAGAAGATTATCTCATCACGGAGACAGGTGCCCGCCGACTCGGCAAGAAAATTCCGCTGACACCCGAAGAAGTGGAAGCTTTAAGATAACCCCTGCTTTATTCACAGATGGCACCGGAATTCACATAAAACGATAAATGCCTGTACTACAACAAGTATAGGCATTTATTATTTCAAGGGGACGGTCATATTTTTAAGTATTAGTGTCAAAATTCTTATGTCTATCCAAGACAATAAGCACTATATTTGCAAGTATCCCCCATCATAACAAACTATTAATACTTTAAACTAATGGCACGAACTACTTTGTTACTTTTATCTATTCTTTTTCTGCTGCCCACGAATGCAGCAATCAAAAAACTACAGGTTGAATATCTGACCAATCCTATCGGGCTGGACATAACAGCTCCCCGATTCAGCTGGCAACTAGAGTCAGCGGAAAGAGGAGTCAGACAAACAGCCTATCAAATCACGGTAGCGACCGATGCAGCCTGTCTAAATCCGGTCTGGACTTCCGGAAAGGTGGCATCTGACGAATCATTGCACATCTGTTATGCAGGACCGGCTCTCACCCCTTCCACCCGCTATTATTGGAAAGTAACCGTGTGGAACAACAAAACCGGAGAAGAGACTTCGACGGAAAAGGCTTTCTTCGAAACAGGACTGCTGTCCGACGGATGGTCGGGAGCGCAATGGATCAAGGCAACTCAAATAAACAAGAATTCCAAAATCAATCCGGAAGACAAGAAACAGACAAAGGCACGAATGCTGCTGGAAATGGATGTCACACTGACTTCCGGCAACGCATCCGTTCTTTTCGGCGCACGCGATGCTTCCAACGTATTCATGTGGTCTGTCAATACGCTGGACAATGAAAAAGAGCCTTTGATCAGAAGACATATTTATGACAGGGGACGCCTGCGAAGTTCGGATACTCCGATCGGCAAATTCTTCACTAAATCCGACTTGCTGAATAAAGAACACCATCTGGCAATCGAAGCAAAAGATGGAGTGGTCAAGACTTATATTGACAAGGTACTGGTGGATACCTATACCGACACCGATTCCAAACTATCGAATGGATATATCGGCTTCCGGGCATTCAGAGGGAATAACACCAACGAAACGGCCATGTTTGACAATATCGTACTGACAGAGTACGAACAGAAAGGCGACAAGGAAGAAGCCAAAGTCGTTCTGAAAGAGGATTTCGAGAAACCTCAGTCCGCTTTTGAAGGCGGAGAAATCGTATCTGTGGGAGGTAATCGTAAACTGAATATGGTTTCCGGTTCCGGCGATTATCGGGTATTGCAGGTTGACATGAGCGGAGTACCCATGTTCCGTAAAGAATTCAAGGCAAAAAAGAAGATTGCATCCGCCCGCATCTACAGTTCGGCTCTGGGCGTCTATGATTTGTTTATCAACGGACAACGGGTAGGAAACAAGATGGAAGACGGCAGCATACGCTATGACGAATTGAAGCCGGAATGGACGGATTTCAGCAAAACAGCCCACTATCAGACGTATGACATCACCGATTTGCTCCGGAAAGGAGAAAACGCAGTCGGCGCCCAGGTATCCTCCGGCTGGTGGAACAGTGACGTCTGCCACGGAGAGTATGGCAGTCACGAAGTAGGATTCATCGCAAAGATATTACTGAAATATACGGACGGCACTTCGGAAACGGTAGTAACGGACCTTTCCTGGCTGTCATCCATGGACGGTGCCATACGAATGGGAGACATCTACCACGGAGAAACTTATGACGCCCGAAAAGAAAGTGGATGGACGAAGCCCGGATATAATACTGCCAACTGGAACAAGACGGCTGTCAATCCTCATTTCAAAGGAGAGTTAATCGCCTTTGCCGGTCCCACCGTTCAGGTACGTCCGCATCTGAGCCGTATCCCTTTGTCCACTACTGTTTACCAAGGTGAAAAAGACGGTAAAATCAATGTAGTGAGTGTTACGGACAAACCGGCTCCTATCCGGCTAAAGAAAGGGGAAACGGCCGTCTACAACTTAGGTCAGAACATGGTCGGCTGGGTTCGGTTCAAAGTAAAAGGCGCATCGGGAACGGAGATGAAACTCCGTTTCGGCGAGATGCTGAACGACACGGGAGATAAATCACGCGGAGACGACGGCCCTGCCGGAAGTATATATACCGCCAACCTCAGAAGTGCAAAAGCAACATTGAAGTATATCCTGAAAGGAAGCAAGGAAGGCGAATCATTCCATCCGTCCATGACCTTCTTCGGTTTTCAGTATTGTGAGATAACGGCAAGTGAAGACATCGAGGTACTTTCCCTGATAGGGGAAGTGGTCGGTTCCGCTACCGAAGAGGGAGCTTCGTTTGTCACCAGCAGCCGGTCAATCAATCAGTTATACAGCAATGTCATGTGGGGACAAAGAGGCAACTATCTGAGCATCCCTACCGACTGCCCGCAAAGAGACGAACGTCTGGGCTGGACCGGAGACACACAAGTGTTCTGCCGTGCCGCTTCTTATAATGCGAACGTATCCGCCTTCTTCGAAAAATGGATGAGAGATATGCGTGACGGTCAGCGAAGTGACGGCGCCTATCCGGATGTAGCCCCACACTCATGGGTAGGCTACGGACAGGCAGCCTGGGCTGATGCCGGTATCATCGTTCCCTGGACTATCTATCTGATGTACGACAACAAAAAGATATTGCAGGACAATTATGCATCTATGGAGAAATACATGGAGTTCCTGTCCCATCAAAAAGGAGACGGTTATAACTATAACGGTGCCGGAACAAATTATGGCGACTGGCTATCGTACGAAGATACCGAACGCCGCTATGTCAGTGTATGCTACTACGCATATACGGCACAATTGATGGCCAAAATTTCGGAAGCATTGAAAACGGACGACTGTGATGCCTACGCCTCCAAAGCAAAGGCTTACAGAAAGCTGGCACAGGAAATCAAGAAAGAATTCCAGACACGCTACATCGATGCAGACGGAGATTTGAAACAAAAGAGCCAGACGGCCTATCTGCTTGCCTTGAAACTGGATTTATTCCCGACAGAAGAAGCACGTAAGAAAGGAGTGGAAACACTGGTCCGCAAGATTGCCGGCAACGGTAACCGCCTGAGCACAGGATTCGTGGGTACAGCCATCCTGAATCAGACATTAAGCCAGTTCGGAGAATCAAATACGGCTTACGATCTACTGCTGCAACGGAACAACCCTTCCTGGCTGTATAGCATAGACCAGGGAGCAACCACTATCTGGGAACGCTGGGATTCGTATACCAAAGAGAAAGGTTTTGGCCCCGTATCGATGAACTCGTTCAATCATTACTCGTATGGAGCAGTCTCCGAATGGATGTACCGCACAATGGGCGGTATAGATATCGACGAAACACGTCCGGGATTCAAGCACATCGTATTACAGCCGGTTCCAGACAACCGTCCGGAAGTTGCCGCCGGTCAGGAACGGATTGACTGGGTAAATGCTTCGTTCCCTTCCTGTTATGGAGATATAAAGAGCAGCTGGAAAAAAGAAAATGACGGAACAGTTTCTTACCAAGTGACGATACCTGCCAACACCACCGCCACTCTTCACTTACTATTACCTACTCTCGACTATGTAGTAGAAGAAAGCGGAAAAACTGCCGTGAAAGCGGAAGGAGTTTCTTCGGTTACTTTCATGAATGGAAAGGCAGTATTAGAACTACAGTCCGGTACATATCAGTTTGTGGTTAAAAAGGAAAACAAATAGACAGAATGAAAAAAATATATTTAGTGACTGCACTTGCATGTTGTGCACTGCAACCGACCCTTGCACAAAAGCAAGAAGAATGCAAGCCCGTGAACCTTCATTGCGACCACCTGATCAATCCGCTAGGCATCGACAATGCCAATCCCAGATTGTCGTGGATGCTGGACGATGCCCGACAAGGAGCCCGGCAGACTGCCTATCAGATAATAGTCAGCACAGACTCACTGAAAGCAAACAACGAAAACGGGGAAATCTGGAACTCGGGGAAAAAGGAATCGGATCAAATCCTTGTCACCTATCCGGAAAAGAATCTTCAACCCTTTACCAAATATTACTGGAAAGTGAATGTATGGGATAAGGACGGCAAAAAGGCTACTTCGGACATCAACAGCTTCGAGACCGGAATGATGGGAATGGAAAACTGGCAGGGCGCATGGATTGGCGACAACAGAGACATCAACTATAAGCCCGCCCCCTATTTCAGAAAAACATTCGACACTCAAAAGAAAGTCAAATCCGCCAGAGCGTACATCGCCGTCGCCGGTTTATACGAATTATACATCAACGGAGAGAAAATTGGAAACCATCGGCTAGACCCGCTGTATACCCGTTTCGACAGACGGAATTTCTATGTGACTTATGATGTGACCAACCAACTTCAGAAAGGTAAAAACGCGATTGGCGTACTGCTGGGAAATGGCTGGTACAACCATCAGTCAAAAGCAGTCTGGGACTTTGACCGCGCACCGTGGCGTAACCGCCCCGCTTTTTGCATGGACCTGAGAATTACCTACGAAGACGACACGACAGAAGTAATCCGCTCCGAAAGAGACTGGAAGACTTCTTCGGGGGCCTTGATCTTCAACAGCATCTATACAGCGGAACATTATGACGCCCGCCTGAAACAGAAAGGCTGGAATACGGCAGATTTTGACGATTCGAAATGGAAGGAAGTAGGTTACAGAGCCGTCCCTTCTCAAAACGTCATATCCCAGCAGGTACAGCCGATTCGTATCGTAGAAACAATACCGGCAAAAGCTCTTAAGAAAGTGAACGACACGACGTATGTATTCGACTTTGCCAGAAATATGTCCGGAGTGACCCGCATCAAGGTATCCGGAGAAGAAGGAACGGTAGTAAGGCTCAAACACGGCGAACGCATCTATGACAACGGACGGGTGAATATGTCAAACATTGACGTATACCATCGTCCGGTAGATGACAAAGACCCATTCCAGACGGATATTCTCATCCTGAGCGGAAAGGGAGAAGACGAGTTTATGGCACGGTTTAACTACAAAGGCTTCAGATACGTAGAAGTAACAAGCAGTAAGCCTGTCGCACTTGATCAAAACAGTCTGACTGCTTATTTCGTTCATAGCGACGTTCCGCAAAAAGGAGAGATAAACACGTCAAACCCACTCGTGAACCGATTGTGGTGGGCTACCAACAACGCCTATCTGTCCAATCTGATGGGGTATCCCACCGATTGCCCCCAACGGGAGAAAAACGGATGGACGGGAGACGGACATTTTGCGATAGAAACAGCACTATATAATTATGACGGCATCACAGTCTACGAAAAATGGCTAGCCGACCACCGTGACGAACAGCAACCCAACGGAGTATTACCCGACATCATTCCAACCGGAGGATGGGGATACGGCACGGACAACGGTCTGGACTGGACGAGTACAATCGCCATTATTCCCTGGAATATTTATCTGTTCTACGGAGACAGCAAATTATTAGCCGACTGCTACGAAAACATCAAACGATATGTAGACTACGTAGACCGTACCAGCCCAAGCGGACTGACTTCATGGGGAAGAGGAGACTGGGTTCCTGTGAAATCGCATTCGTCCAAAGAACTGACCTCATCGGTATACTTCTATGTAGATACTAAAATACTGGCCAATGCCGCAAAGCTGTTCAACAAGCAGGAAGATTACGAACATTATCAGGCGCTTGCGGAAAAGATCAGGCAAGCGATCAATGACAAATATCTGAACAGGGAAACCGGTATATACGCCAGCGGCGTTCAGACGGAACTGAGCGTACCGCTGATGTGGGGTATTGTCCCCAAGGATATGAAAGCAAAAGTAGCCCGCAACCTGGCGAAGAAGGTGGAAGAAGCCGGTTTCCATCTGGATGTGGGTGTATTGGGAGCCAAAGCCATACTGAACGCCTTGAGTGAAAACGGAGAAGCCGAAACCGCTTATAAAGTAGCTGCACAAGACACCTACCCGTCATGGGGCTGCTGGATTGCCAACGGAGCCACCACCCTGCTCGAAAACTGGGATTTGAATGCTACACGTGACATTTCGGACAACCACATGATGTTCGGAGAAATCGGAGGATGGTTCTATAAAGGCTTGGGCGGTATCTTCCCCGACCCACAGCAGCCGGGTTTTAAACATATCCTCCTGCGCCCCAACTTCCCCAGTGATTTAAAGCAGTTTGAGGCCAGACACCGTTCTCCGTACGGAGAGATTCAGTCCCAATGGGAACGTAAGAAAAAAAGTGTTGTGTACAGCGTGACGATTCCTGCCAACAGCAGTGCCACTTTATACGTGCCCGATACTGTGAAAGGAGAACGTGTCATAGAGTTAGAAGCCGGAAAACATACATTCGAGTGGAAGTTGCTCTAAATTTACACTTAATAGAACATTTTATCGACCTCTGTTTTTCTAATCTTCCCTAATATTGCGGCGTAATTAACAAACCGATCAGATGGAAAATAGAATGAGAAAACGAATGACAGTTATATTGAACAGTAAAATGAATATGAGAAGATTTTACGTATCAGCAGCGTTGTTACTGACAACGCTGCTCGCGGTTGCCGAAAATAATCCCTACCGGAGTGACGTATTTTGGGTAACCGTACCCGATCATGCCGACTGGCTTTACAAAACTGGAGAACAGGCAAATGTAGAAGTACAGTTTTACAAATACGGCATTCCGGGAGATAGCATAGCGATTAATTTCGAAATAGGCGGAGAAATGATGCCTGCCGATACCAAAGGAACAGTCATCATGAGAAAAGGAAAGGCAACAATCCCCGTAGGCACCATGAAGAAACCGGGCTTCCGAGACTGCCGCCTGACCACCACCGTAGACGGAAAGAAATACTCCCATCACGTCAAAGTGGGTTTCTCGCCGGAAAAGCTCCGTCCGTATACCACCATGCCTGCCGACTTTCAGCAATTCTGGGAGAACGAAAAGGTGGAACTGGCCAAATTTCCGCTGACATACACCAAAGAGCACGTAAAGAAATACTCGACCGACCAAATAGACTGCTATCTTATCAAGTTGCAGGTGAACCAACGCGGACAAAGTATCTACGGCTACCTGTTCTATCCGAAGAAAGAAGGCAAATACCCTGTCGTACTATGTCCTCCGGGCGCAGGAATCAAAACAATCAAGGAACCTTTGCGACATAAGTATTACGCCGAACAAGGCTGCATCCGTTTTGAAATAGAGATTCACGGGCTGAACCCGGAAATGAGCGAAGAAGAATTCAAAGAAATCAGTGCCGCTTTCAACGGCAGAGAAAATGGCTACCTGTCCAACGGTCTGGACAGCCGCGACAACTATTACATGAAACGGGTATATCTGGCCTGTGTCCGCAGCATCGACCTACTGACCTCACTACCGGAATGGGACGGAAAGAATGTAATCGTTCAAGGCGGCAGCCAGGGAGGAGCATTAGCACTCGTCACCGCCGGACTGGATCAGCGGGTAACGGCCTGCGTAGCCAATCATCCGGCTCTAAGCGATATGGCAGGTTACAAAGCCGGTCGTGCCGGAGGTTACCCCCATTTCTTCCGAAATACCGTAGATATGGATACTCCCGAAAAGATCAGAACAATGGCTTATTATGATGTGGTGAACTTTGCCCAATTAATCAGGGCGGATACTTATATGACATGGGGATTCAATGATGACGTTTGTCCACCGACTACCAGCTACATTGTATATAATGTATTGAATTGCCCGAAAGAAGCATTGATCACTCCTATTAATGAACATTGGACCTCCAGTGACACAGAGTACGGACATCTGCTTTGGATAAAGAAACATCTGAAATAAAAGCAGTAGAAAAGGAAAAACCGCCGAAAGCAGAAATAACTGTTATCATATCATTATTCAGGCACGGCTTACAGAATTTTTATGGTTCTGTTTTAATCGAAACCATATTAATCTGTGTAAGCCGTGCCTGAATAAATCCGCAAGAGAGTTTTAACGTCTCTCTATTCTTTTAATCTTCCCATTCCGATTTCGGAAAAGTTTTCTTCCCATACCATTTCATCCAGGCATAGGATTTTCTTTTTCTCATATAAACGGCATCACCACAATAGGTCAATGCCTCCCAGTTAAAAACCGAATGAGAACTAATTGCTTTTTCAAACCAGTAAAGCAAGTGATATGTCATGAACGGAAGCACCATCCACCACCATGAAAACCATAGTGACAAACCCAATGCTGGGATTAAAGTCAATAAAAAACACTCCCAGAATTGCCGTGCATGTATTCTTAACTCCATTTCTTCCCAAACTTCCAAATACTTGTACCGAGTAAAGAATAACCCTCCTATCATAAAATAATGCTTCTTTTTCCCTAAAAAGCATTTCGCTAGTAAATTGTTATAAAATATCATATACCCTTTTTTTGCTGTGTAATAACATAAACGGAAAGAACGTACAAATGTTCATTATTTAAGTCTAATCTTACAGTTATTTCCTTTCCCTGGAATACAACAACATATTGCCACGCTTGTTTTTTGCGGCGCGAAGTTACGAACTTATATTTATACAATAACTATAAATTCCAAAATAATTCTCTTAAATAAATTTATTATCTAATATTTGAAGCTACTTCCTCCCAAAAACTCCCTGAGTAAAGACGTCGGGGGAATTTCCTTATCTTGCACCGGAACGAAATATTTAATGAATTTCAGCAACCGGTACGCCTCACAATATTCCGGACAATTGCGCGGAACACCCATCAAAATAGGTTCCGCATGCAGGCGAAGCACTGCAAATTCAAACAACAGCGCCGAATTGAACATCACATCCGCATTCTCCTGATAAGGGAATATCCATTTATCTTCGCCGGCACGCACACTAGGCCAGCGGGAGATAGTCTCGCGGGCCGAATATCCCCGATAATTAAAGTCGCGGATAATGCGGCGAAGCAAACGATTGTCTGTTGTAGGAATCCAGTTATGGTCGTCCAAAGAAATAGTGGTCAATGCCGAGACATAAATTTTGAACTTCTTTTCATCCGGGATATGCGGTGTCAGTTCCGGATTCAACGCATGAATACCTTCCAGAATGAGAATCGTATTATCCTCAATTTTCAGTTTATCACCTTTATATTCCTTCTTCCCCAGAGAGAAGTTAAAACGCGGAAGCTCCACTTCCTCACCGCGCAGCAAAGCCTGTAACTGCTGGTTAAACAATTCCAGATCGAGCGCATACAGAGACTCATAATCATAGTTACCGTTTTCATCCAGAGGTGTCTCTTCACGGTCTACGAAATAATTGTCCAAGGAGATCGGGAAGGGTTTGAGCCCGTTCGTCATCAACTGGATGGAAAGACGTTTGCTGAACGTGGTCTTTCCCGAAGAGGACGGACCGGAAATCAAAATCAGTTTCACCCGGTCACCGTTTTCCCCACGATGGAAGATCGTATCGGCAATCTGGGCTATTTTCTTTTCCTGCAATGCTTCCGCTACATTGATTAAATCCGTAGCGTGCCCTTCTTCGCAGGCGAGGTTAAAGTCGCCGGCGTTATTAAGTCCCATGATATAGCTCCAGTTGAGATACTCCTTAAATACATCCAGCATCTTCTCCTGCTTCACCACTTCCTCCAGCACATCCGGATTCTCTTTATTGGGAATGCGCAGCAAGAGGCCATCATAGTATTTCACGATGTCGAACAACTTGATATATCCGGTACTGGGGAGCAGATTACCATAATAATAATCGACCGTATCGCCCAGCATATAATAATAGGTATATAGTGAACCGGAAGTTTCGAGCAGCCTCACCTTATCATTCATCCCGCGTTCACTGAACACCCGTACAGCCTCAGCCGTATGGCATTCGATGCGGTGATAAGAGATATTTTCTGCGATAATCTCCTGCATACGCTGTTTGATACGCGTCACATCTTCCAATGTAATAGGGCGACCGATCCGCAGATTACAAAAATAACCTTTGGATACCGGATGTTCCACAAACAGCTTCCCTTCGGGAAAAAGCTCACTGACAGCCTTGAACAAGACAAAGCAGAGTGACCGCACATACGTACGCATACCGGATGAATCGCGTACATCCAGAAACTCTATATCCTTGTTATTATATACTTTGAAATTGAGACCTTCGGAACGGTTATTCACCTTGGCACTGACTACCTGATAAGGAAAATTAAGATTAAAACCGTAATAAATATCCAAAAGTGAGCTTCCGATAGGGAATTCTTTATAAATATTATTATTTTTGCAACATATTTGTAACATCTGTTTCATCGTAGTCTTTTTAATAAGGTGAATAACATGGGACTAAATATACTTAGTAATCAGATAGAGAACAAACAACCACTAAAATTATTATAGATGGAATATTCTTTTTATGATTTTTTAAAGCTCATAGGCTCGTTAGGGCTCTTCCTTTATGGCATGAAGATAATGAGCGAGGGCTTACAAAAAGTCGCAGGTGACAGGCTACGAAGTATCCTGACAGCTATGACCACCAATCGGGTAACGGGGGTATTAACAGGAGTGTTGATCACAGCCCTTATCCAGTCCTCCTCGGCGACAACAGTAATGGTCGTCAGTTTCGTCAACGCCGGTTTGCTTACACTGGCCGAGTCCATCAGTGTCATCATGGGTGCCAATATCGGTACGACGGTTACGGCATGGATTATTTCAATTTTCGGATTTAAGGTTGATATGGCCGCTTTCGCTCTTCCACTTCTGGCCATCGCCCTTCCGCTCATCTTCTCCGGCAAGAGCAACCGCAAGTCCATCGGTGAATTCATTTTCGGTTTTTCCTTCCTCTTCATGGGACTTTCTTACCTGAAAGCAAATGCTCCCGACCTGAACGCCAATCCGGAAATGCTCGCCTTCGTACAGAACTACACGGATATGGGATTCTTCTCCATTCTCCTGTTCTTATTCATCGGTACCATACTGACTATGATCGTACAGGCCTCAGCCGCCACGATGGCAATCACATTAATTATGTGCGCCAACGGCTGGATCAGTCTGGAACTGGGAGCAGCGCTCGTACTGGGCGAAAACATCGGAACTACCATCACGGCCAATCTTGCCGCATTAACAGCCAACACACAGGCTAAGCGGGCAGCATTGGCCCATTTTGTTTTTAATGTGTTCGGTGTGATCTGGGTATTGATCATTTTCCATCCTTTCATGGAACTGGTCAACTGGGTAGTGGATACCTTCTTCCAGAGCAATAATCCGGAAGTAGCCATTTCTTATAAACTGTCCGCTTTCCACTCTATCTTTAATATCTGTAACGTATGTATCCTGATATGGGGAGTGAAACTGATCGAACGCACCGTATGCGCATTAATCCACCCGAAAGAGGAAGACGAGGAACCTCGCCTTCGGTTTATCACCGGCGGTATGCTTTCTACTGCGGAGCTTTCTATCCTGCAGGCACGCAAGGAAATCCACCTGTTTGCAGAACGTACCCACCGTATGTTCGGAATGGTGCAGGACTTGATGCACACCGAAAAGGACGATGACTTTAACAAGCTGTTCAGCCGCGTAGAAAAGTACGAGAACATCAGCGACAACATGGAACTTGAAATAGCCAATTATCTGAATCAGGTATCCGAAGGGCGTCTGAGTTCTGAAAGTAAGTTGCAGATACGTGCCATGCTGCGCGAAGTGACGGAAATCGAAAGTATCGGCGACAGCTGTTACAACCTGGCACGCACCATCAACCGGAAACGCCAGACGAATCAGGACTTTACCGAAAAGCAATACGAGCACATCCACTTCATGATGAAGCTGACCGATGATGCCCTCGCACAAATGATTGTGGTGGTAGAGAAACCGGAACACCAAAGCATTGATATCAACAAGTCTTTCAACATCGAAAACGAAATCAATAACTACCGTAACCAACTGAAAAATCAGAATATTCTGGATGTCAACAACAAGGAATATGATTATCAGATGGGAGTCTATTATATGGATATTATCGCCGAATGTGAGAAATTGGGCGACTATGTAGTGAATGTGGTAGAAGCCAGCAGTGATGTAAAAGAGAAGAAAGCCTCTTAAATAAAGAGGAACTCAATCAAAGAAATGGATAGTCAATTTTATGCTGCAACGCATAAATTGGCTATCCATTTCTTTTTTATTTCCACACAGACAAAACAACTCATGTCCGTTTACAAGGACACTCACACTTTACAAAGGCATTACATTTTTCACAGACGTTAACGATTACATTTCTTTTCCGTGAAGTTCCCGTTAAGCTTTTACTGCGCCTATTGCAGGTCTTTTTTTTGCATATACATTTGCGCCAAAATACACAGGGGCCTATGTTTAGTACCATTTTCCAATGACCGGACAGAGGCATTCCAAAAGAAAACCAAATCTCTAATTTAAAGCAAAAGAAATGAAAATTAAAAAAGTATTGATGGGAGTTGCACTGGCAGCAATGTGTTTAATGAGCGCACAAGCGCAACGCCGCAATGAGATTCAAGTTCCCAATCTGAACGGGTACACTACTTTAAAATGTGACTTTCACATGCACAGTGTTTTTTCGGACGGTCTGGTATGGCCTACCGTACGTGTAGACGAAGCATATCGAGAAGGACTGGATGCCATTTCTCTGACAGAACATATTGAGTACCGCCCACACAAAAAAGACATTATAGCAGATCATAACCGCTCTTATGAACTGTCTCAGAAGCAGGCGAAGAAGTTAGGAATACTTCTAATCAGAGGCAGTGAAATCACCCGTTCCATGCCTCCGGGACATTTTAATGCAATCTTCCTGAACGACTCCAATCCATTGGAACAAAAGGCATATAAAGACGCTTTCAATGAGGCAAAAAAACAAGGAGCCTTTATCTTCTGGAATCATCCGGGCTGGGCACGCCAGCAGCCGGACTCCACCCTGTGGTGGCCTGAGCATACACAACTCTACAATGACGGCTGCATGCACGGCATTGAAGTAGCCAATGGTGGTCTTTTCATGCCCGAAGCCATTCAATGGTGTCTGGACAAGAATCTGACCATGATAGGAACTTCCGATATCCACCAGCCTATCCAGACAGACTATGATTTTTCAAAAGGCGAACACCGCACGATGACGTTTGTCTTTGTCAAAGAACGTTCTCCGGAAGGTATCCGTGAAGCACTCGACAATCGCCGCACCGCCGTTTATTACCGCGAACTGGTGATCGGGCGTGAAGAAATCCTCCGTCCCTTCTTTGAAAAATGCGTAGACATAAAAGAAGTGAAACGCACCGAAAAAGAAGTGACATTTTCTGTCATGAACGCTACCGATCTGGTACTGAAACTGAAAAAGACCGCACATGATCCTTCTTTGGTCTATTTCCGCGAAATGACATTGAAACCACATACGCAGCATACAATCTCTGTGAAGTTTGACAACGGTATCAAAGGAGGCGACTGCAATTTTGAAGTTACCAACTTCATCGTAGCCCCCGATAAAGGTTTGGATTACACCATCAAACTATAAAGTTCCAGCCATCAAAGCCATGTAATATCAAGATATCCGACGAACTACATGCGGATAATCGTTTAATTTTAAATTATTACTTTATGAATCGTTACTTATCCCTAGCCTGCTCGCTGGTAGCTTTCTTCTATTTATCGAGTTGCGAAAGCTACAGTGAGCCCACCGAGAAAGCCCACCAATCCGATCAACCGATTGTACTGACCTCCTTCTATCCCAAAGAAGGCGGAGCACGTGACAAAATTCTTCTGGACGGAAAAAACTTCGGCACCGACGTGAGTAAAATCAAAGTATATTTCAACAATGCCAGGGCCTCCGTCGTTTCATCAAGCGGAAGCCGTATTTATGCCATTGTACCGCGCCTTCCGGGCGATAATCCCCGTATCTCCGTAGTGGTCGACACCGATTCTGTCGCTTACGAAGAAACATATGCTTATCATACACAGGCATTGGTCAGCACGGTCACCGGAAACGGTGAAACGAGCTTCCTTGCCGGAACACTCTCCACCGCTCAGGTATATGGCAAATATCTTGATCTGGATGCCGAAGGCAATCTTTTCATGTCATGGCGTGACGGCGGTACATTTGGAATCGCCCGGATAAACGAACAACAGAACATTGTGACTCCTCTCATTGAAGCAGATGCCGCCAACCGTATCTTATATGCCAACGGCTTAACGGTGGACCGTGCCACCGGAATGCTGACCGCCGCACACGAGTCGGTCAAAGAAGTGACGTTTACCTTCGATCCGCGTGAAGCCTGGTATCCCCGCCAGCGTAACATAAAATACTCACAGTCGGATCTGAACTCAATCGTAGATGCCGACAGATACAAGAATTTCGTCACCTTCTGCCCTTATGACGGCTATCTATATACACGATACCGTGATGGAAAGATCGCTAAAATAGATCCCAACACATTCGAAGGACACATTATCCATCAAGGTCCCAGCGGATCACAATACGGACAGGCGATTAATCCTGCGAAGCCCTGGCTTCTGTATATAACGCTTCACTCCAACGCCCCTACCGCATACAGACAAGGGATTTCGGTGCTCGACCTCCGCGATCCGGATGGAACAGGCGGATTTAAGCGTCTCAATGCTCCCGGCGGCAGCGCTTTCCGCGACGGTCCGATTGAAGATGCCCTGTTCAATTATCCCAAGGATATCAAGTTTGACAACGACGGCAATATGTTCGTTGCCGACTATGGCAACCATTGCATCCGCATGATATCTGCCGACAATATCGTCACGACAGTTGCCGGACAGCCCGGCGTCGCCGGATACAAGGACGGAGGACCGGTAGAGTCCTTATTCAAGAATCCCTGGGGAGTGGCTGTCAATGAACAGGGAGACATTTACATTGCAGACTGGGGTAATGCACGCATTCGCAAATTGGTTATCGAATAACAAAGTAAACTCACAATGAAAATCAAACAGATTTTATACTTAATGTCGTTCTGCTTATTGCTTTCGGCAACAACCTTCGCGCAGCAAGTTCAGGAATTTACCGTTTCAGGAACTGTCGTGGATAAGGACAAGCTATCCATGCCCGGCGTATCGGTATACATCAAAGACAAGCCCTCCAAAGGTACCACAACCGACAATGACGGTAATTTCAAGCTGAAAGTGGTTTATGGAGACAAAATGATATTTTCTTTTATCGGCTTCAAACCGTCGGAGCATGTGGCCATCAAACCCCAAACCGACTTAACGGTCACACTGCTTGAAGACAACAATTCCCTTGATGAAGTGGTTGTCGTCGCACTGGGAAACGTTCAGCGGAAAATCAGTTCGGTAGGTGCCATTACGACGGTCAGCACTAAAGATATCCAGTCCCCCTCCCCTTCCATCAGTAACTTGTTGGGAGGCAGGGCAGCCGGTGTCATTTCCTTGCAGAGCAGTGGCGAGCCCGGTCAGAATATCGCCGATTTCTGGGTACGTGGTATCGGTACGTTCGGAGCCAACAGCAGTGCCCTTGTACTGATTGACGGTCTGGAAGGCGACCTCAACACCATCGACCCTGCCGATGTCGAAAGTTTCTCCATCCTGAAAGACGCGTCGGCAACTGCCGTGTACGGAGTAAGGGGAGCCAACGGAGTCGTATTGGTCAACACCAAGAAAGGCCTTTCGGGCAAAATTCAGATTACCGGACGTTTCAACACCACGCTGTCCGTCCTCAACCGTCTGCCGAAATATCTGGGAGCTTATGAGTATGCGCAGTTAGCAAACGAAGCCAGAGTAGTACGGAACGAAACACCTTTGTATGACGATACGGAAATGGGAATTATACGCGACGGTCTCGACCCCGACCTCTATCCCAACGTAAACTGGCAGGATGAGATACTCAACAAAACATTCTGGCGGCACACTTATTATGTAAGCGGACGTGGCGGCAGCGATGTGGCACGTTATTTTCTGAGCCTGGGAGGTAAAAACGAAAGTGCGGCCTACAAGGTAGACAAGAACAGTATATACAGTTCGAACGTCAGCTACAACACCTATAATTACCGTATCAATCTAGACGTGAACCTGACCAAATCAACGAAAGTTTATTTGGGTTCGGACGGATTCCTCTCCCAGTTGAATCAGCCCGGCGTAGCCAATACCGAATATATATGGGGAGCACAGTCGCGGCTTACTCCATTGTCCATCCCCACCCAATATTCCAATGGTATGCTGCCCGGACGCGGTGCCGGAGAGCTGTCATCGCCTTATGTCATGATCAACCATACGGGAAAGGCTGCCAACGAAGTGTATAAAGGCAAATCAACTTTGGCGATCAATCAGGACTTTTCCGAATTGATCAACGGGCTTAAACTACGTGTACAGGGAGCGTACGATATCCACAGCTACTTCAATGAACGGAGAAGCGTGCAGCCGGCCCTCTACAATGCGCTGGGCAGAGCAAGCGACGGCTCACTCATCATGCAGGAGACCGTACAGGAGAAAAAAGCCTCGTACAGCAAGTCCACCCGCCAGTACCGCAAATACCACTTTGAGGCTACGCTCAATTATGACCGGCTCTTCGGTACAGATCACCGGACATCCGCGCTGGTCTATTATTACATCAGCGATTCTAAAGACACGGACGACGCTACAAGTAATTTATCGGCCATTCCCTTGCGCTATCAGGGAGTATCCAGCCGGTTTACTTATGGCTACAAGGATACTTACCTGCTGGACGTCAACTTCGGATACACCGGTTCCGAAAATTTCCAGCCCGGCAGACAATACGGTTTCTTCCCGTCCGTCGCATTGGGCTGGGTACCTACCGGCTACAAGTTTATACAAGAGGCGCTCCCCTGGCTCGACTATCTTAAAATAAGGGCTTCGTATGGTTCGGTAGGTAACGACCGGATTACCGACGTCCGCTTCCCCTACCTTACAAAAGTGAACGAAGGCACCGGATCAGCTTGGGGCGTTCCCGACATCGAGATTATCGGTGAGACACGTATCGGAGCTGATAATCTGGCGTGGGAAAAGGCCATCAAGTCCAATGTGGGTATTGAAGGAAAGTTGTTTAATAACAAGATCGATTTCGTTGTCGATATTTTCCATGATCAGCGTAACGGTATTTTCCAGCAACGGGTACAGGTGCCCGAGTTCGTAGGAGTGGTCTCCAATCCATACGCGAATGTGGGTAAAATGAAAAGTTACGGTGCCGACGGAAACATCAGCTTCACGCAGGATTTCACTCCCGATTTCGGCTTCACCTTACGGGGCAATTTCACGTACTCTAAAAATAAAGTACAGAACTGGGAGCAGGCTTATCTGGAGTATCCCTATCTAGAATACAATAATTTCCCATACAATTCCATCCGCGGATATCAGGCAGTCGGACTATTTAAGGACGAAGATGACATCAAATACAGTCCCAAGCAGACTTTCGGGGAAGTAATGCCCGGTGACATCAAATATAAGGATATCAATGGAGACGGTATGGTGGACAAGCTGGACATGGTGCCGTTGACGCACAGCACTTACCCGCTGCTGATGTACGGACTAGGGGCAGAAATCCGCTACAAGAATCTGACTCTGGGTGTATTGTTCAAGGGAACCGGCAAGACCTCTTTTTTCTATGTAGGTCAAAAGACAACGGTGAACGACGAAACCCGCCTCAACGGAATGGGATATATGCCTTTCTTCGAAGGTAATACCGGAAATGTACTCACCCTGGCAGCCAATCCGGCCAACCGATGGATTCCCAGAGATTATGCCATCGCACACGGGATCGACCCATCCCTTGCCGAAAACAAGGACGCGCGTTTCCCGCGCCTGCAATATGGAAATAACAGCAACAACAGCCAGTTGTCCACCTTTTGGCAGGGCGATTCACGCTACATACGCCTGCAGGAAATCACCCTGAATTACCATCTTGCAGCAGCATTTCTGAGACGCATAGGTGTTTCTTCACTGGATATCCAATTCGTAGGTAACAACCTCCATGTATGGGATAAAGTGAAACTCTTCGATCCGGAACAGGCACGCTGGAACGGCCGTGTATATCCCATCCCTTCCACCTATTCCCTGCAATTATATGTCAATCTCTAATAAATACATCACCCGATAAACGATAAAATGAAAACATCCTTAATAAAAAAAACAGCAAGAATGTTCTTCTTGGTTCAGGCAGTCATGTTGGTAACGTCTTGCAGCAACTTCTTAAACATAGACAATTACTTTGATGATGAATTCAACATCGACTCGGTTTTCACCAATGCCCGATATATGGAAGCGTATATGTGGGGAGCGGCAGCCATGTTCCCGGATGAGGCACAGACCATCCGTAACGGGTACACACCGGGACCGATGGCGACCGACGAAGGATTTAACGGACTGACCGGAAGCGGAACGGCCAATATCTATCACGGCATGGATTTCGCCAACGGAAAGATCACACAGGATTTCTTCGGAGACGGCTCCCCAAACCTGAACCAATGGGGCAAGTATTACAAAATCATCCGTAAGTGCAACAGCATCCTGCAAAACCTCGACCGCCCGAAAGACCTAACAAACTCGGAACGGCTCAGACTGGAAGGATACACACGTTTTATCCGTGCCTTCGCCTACTACAATCTTTTGGTCGATTACGGTCCGGCAATCTTGCTGGGAGACGAAGTAGTGAATACCAACGAACCTATCGAATACTACGACCGCCCCAGGGCCACCTATGACGAAACAATGAACTATACTTGTGAGGAGTTCGAAAAAGCGGCACGGCTGCTGCCCTCGCCTCAGGATGTTTCTACGCTGGACTTCGGACGCCCCACCAAAGGAGCCGCACTCGGTCTGGTAGCCC